>NZ_JBBEWR010000018.1:0-59799 GCF_037646345.1 Ascidiimonas aurantiaca
ATACGTTATTAAAAAGCTTTTGTAGGTGCCGTCTGCCTGCAGACTTACCAGAAGGTTTTCAAGGGCCCCGCTGCTACCCTCTCGCAGTACCTGAAAGGTATAGGAGTGGTAACGGTCGCCCACCGACAGATAGGTAACCTGGTCTGTTAAAACGGTAAACGAAGTGGTATCTCTGGCCGTAGGGCTCTTTTTAAAGGTAGAAAGGGCAAGGGTTACGGCTTCTTTTTCGGGTAAATTATCAAAGATAAACTGCTGTACTTCCAGCCCCGGAAGGCCGGCGGCAGGCTGGGAAGTTTCCGGGGTTTCGGTCAATAAGGTATCTTGCTGGCATTGGGAAAACAGTAATACGGCTACCCAAAGCCCTAATAAACGGATTAGGAATTTAGTATGCATTCTTTTAATTTTTTATGGTTAATGAATGCTTGTATCCGGATGCAAAGCAGGTGCAATATATAAAAAAGAAGGCGCTAAGCTTCAATCAGTTAAAAATTAACTTACCCAAACATAAGATAATTACTATAAATTAAATAGATTTTTACTTCATCTGTCTGATTTTCAAAGGTTTTTAAAGCGTAAAAAAAATGTATTCTCTGCGCAATTGTCTTTGTCTTTTTTTAACCCTGTCTGGGTACTGCCTGATGCCGATTGCCGTAATGAAAAAAGGCTTGTTTTCTAATAAAAAACAGTCTCTTTCTTGCTTAGCCATAAAAAACATATGGGGTAACCACAAATTATAGATTTTGCTACTATTTTTCTTATTTATGCATTTCTTTTTTACGTATTTTGGAGGTTGAATTACAGCTATTTTGTTGATATTTTCTCCTGAAAAACACGAAAGTTGTTTTTATGGTTTTGAGTATTCTGATACCTTTAAGGGGTAATTTTAAAATACCCAAACTATGAAAAAAGCAATTTTAGCTGTAAGCGCCCTAATGATTGCCATAACTGCCTGTACATCGCAAAATGAAAAAGATCAGGAAACCGCATCACTTTATGAAGATGAAAAAATGGTCCGCGTTGCAGTGGATAGAACAAAAATTAGAAAGCCCGGAAGCCAGGGCGGGAACTAGAATTTTTGCATCTCTGTTGATCGCCTTATCCGGTTTGGTACCCATATCGGATAAGTTGATCACCCTTGAGCTTGCCAATACTTTTGGTTTTAGTGATACTTCTACCTTTATATGGTCTCTGTGCCAGACCTTAACCCCCATTTTAATGGCGCTGGGAGCCATGATGAAACCGTATAAGATATCGTATTCGGTACCGGTGTATTTCTACTCTATCCAGCTTTACTGGATCTTCCGGCCAGAACTCAGATTTGACAATGTTTTTACTCATATCTATGCTACAGGATGTGTAGTTGCTTTTGTTTTATTGGTAATTTTTATAAACAATGTTTTTCAAAAAATAGACAGAGCCAAGCATGCCAGGATACATTTCCTTGAAAAAGCATTGGATCTCTCTATTGATTTAAATAAAAGGTCATGAATGGGTTTGGTAACAAATACGAAGAGTTAAATGCATTTGTCACAAATGTAAGAGAGCAGTTGCGCACAGGGCACATTAATCACCGGGAAGCCCGTAAGCTGCTGGAGGTGATCTATGAAGAATACCGGAAACTGGAAGAAGAAGAAAATCGTAAAGAAGTACATGAGCTAAATGCCCGGTTACTGGCTAAATGGATGCTTTCCTGAAGTCACTCTTTACGATCGAGCTTTTTTTGTTCTATGTTTCTGATATGCCCTTCCAGCCCCTCTATATTTTTTAAGAGTTTGGCGCGCGCCAGAGCCTGAAGCATTATCTCTATGCTGTGCTCCAGTTCGCTTACTTTGAGTTCAAGGTCATTTACCTTTACTGATGGGTCTGCACCCTCCAAAAGGTTATGTAACAATTTATTGGTATTTTCCAGGTGTGTAATGCGCCGCTCTTTCTCTGCCAGTATGGCTTTAAAAGAGTTTACATCGGTAAGGGCCTCTTCTACTTGAGAAGTTTCCAATACGCTCCATTCTTTACGGTCTATTTTCCATAAAGGCCGGTTAACCAGATTATCCAGACATATCTCATAGGTATTACAAAGCTGGCTTAGATACTCTACCGGAGGTACCGCCTTTTCTCTTTCATAACTGCTCTGGGTTGCCTGAGTTACTTCCATAAGGCTCCCAAACTCCAATTGTGACAGGCGATGTAATTTTCTCAGGTATTTTATATTTTCTGCAATGGTATGGTTCACAGTCCGGATTTATAGAATTTTATATACTTTTACTAGTTAATTATATAATACAGCCATAATTTTTTTGTAAAAGTGAGATTTTGCTGTATTTTTGATACATAATTTTTGTATTTATGAATATTCTACCCTTCACTTATACTTTTTACCATTTTCCATAAGCCTGCCTCTTTATACAACATGCATCTATATACATTAAACGGAGGCAGGTTTTTTATGTAAGTAAGGTATAGAGGTCAGAATACATACTGCTAAACTACTCGCAATTTAAGAATTTAAAAGTTTTGAAACTAATGATTTACTCTTATGATAACTGATGAACAACGAAATCTTTTAAAGAAATACCTGAAAGGTGTTTATGTACAGGACGTTCAGGAAAAACTGAACCGCAGAGGCATCACGAGCCGCCTGGGCAAACCGTACAGTGACAAGATGATAAGCCATGTACTGAACGGGCGTTATGAGAATGCTTATATTGAAAGAGCTCTTTTTGAGGTATATGAAGAGCGTAAAGCCTGGCAGGAAACTCAGGAAGAAAACCGGAATGAGATCCTGGGCCTGGTTCGCATTTCCCGTAAAAATATTCGAAAACGAAAATATTGATTCTTTATACTTCTCTGTTCCCCCTTTACTTCTTTACTCTTTAGGTGTATATTCTGCACTTTCCTGCAAAACCCAGGCAAAAACACCCGCTCCCAGCTTTACTACGGGCCTGTACAATACTGAATTCTGTATGGTATCTTCATCTGCAAATCCGAATGTATTTTGAGTACGGTCAAAAAAAACCAGTACCGCCCCCAGAATAACCGCTATTTTGAGTGCGCCAAAAACACCCCCCAGTAAACGGTTCAGTATGCCCAGTGCAGCAAAATCTGCTACTTTGGTAAGCAGTTTACCGGCATAGCCTATGGCCAGTACTATGATTATAAAAGTTATGGCAAATGATGCGAGTTGAATGTATTTTTCGTCCCAGGCTACTTTCTGTTCCAGATACCCGCCTGCGATATAGGAAAAGTGAATGGCTCCGTAAATACCCAGAATAAGTGCCAGCAGGGAGGTTACTTCTACAAAGAAGCCTTTAATGAATCCGCGAGCGGCCCCGTATAAAATGAGTCCGCCCAAAATGAGATCAAAGAAATTCATTTCTTCATTTTGACAAATATAAAACTTTGTGGGTAATACCTTTGCAACTTTAAAGCTTTGTATCTTTGCCTTTTAAAAAATGCTATGGCCAGAGATGAAAAACTGAAAGAGCGCTGGACAGAACTGGTAAAAAAGCTATCAGACCAGTTTGCAGACGGAGATCCGCTAGATCTGGATGCCATTATTTACCTTATTGGTGTACAGGAACTCGGGCAACTGCACCGCAATTTTAAGAAAGACGAAAAAGTAAACCTTATGCATATTGCCATATGCCGGCTTCTGGAACCCTACGGGTACTATGAATTTGATTTTTTTGATGAAGACGGTTGGCCCCATTATACGCTTAAAGAGTCGCTCCCTCCCCTCAAAGCCGGTGAACAGTCTGTTTTAATGAAAGAGGCTATTGTACAATACTTTCTTGAAAAAGAATACATTTGTTAACCCGTGTTCCCAAACGATAGTGGCCCCATATACCGCGAAACACTACCCGGAGATTTCCCGGTAGAACCGTGGAATACTTTTAGTAATTTAATATTTCTCTTTATCCTTATTTACTGGTCCCGGCGCATTTACCGGCAACCGCAAAAACAACTGTTCTTAAAAGTAGCTATGCCGGTACTGTTCATAGGTTTTATAGGCGGAACTCTCTATCATGGCACACGAAACCATGAAGTATGGCTGCTTATGGACTGGGTTCCTATTATGCTTTTGTGTATGGCTGCTTCTATTTACTTTTTAAGCAAACTAAAACTCCCGAGAATAGTTTTGATAATTATGGCCATCATTCCGGTTATAGTATGGGCGCTTTTAAGAACCCTTACTTTAGAACCAAATTTAAAAAGTGCTGTCGGGTATAGTTTTACCGCTATTGCTATTGTACTTCCTATAGTAGTGCATTTAAAAAAAGTACATTTTAAAAACAGTCGCTATATGGTACTGGCCGTATGCGCTTTTTCACTTGCTATTTTTTTTAGAAGTATTGATCTCATAGCCAATCCCTCTCTGTTTTATATGGGTACACACTGGCTTTGGCATTTCTTTGGGGGGATCGCCGTACATTTTCTCATAAGTTTTATTTATTACGATGCGCAGGGACCACGCATAATTACCCGTACATAAGCACTCTATAAACTGATAATTGTTTAAATTTGCCCTTCAAATTTTGACCTGATGATAGACAAGATTAAGGAGCATATTGAGGAGGTAGAAAAGTTCTCTGCACAGACCCTGGAGGAGATTGAAGCTTTTCGCATTAAATATCTGGGGAAAAACGGATTGCTGAATGCGTTTTTTGCCGAATTTAAAAATGTAGCTGCAGACCAGAAAAAGGAATTCGGACAAACGATCAATCTCTTAAAAAACACGGCTACCCAAAAGGTAAACCACCTTAAGGAAGCTCTCGAGAACCAGACCGAAGAACAGGGAAAATACGGCGATCTTACACGGCCCGGAGACCCTTTGCCGCTGGGAGCACGGCATCCTATTTCTATTGTAAAAAACCGTATTACCGAAATATTTTCACGTATTGGTTTCAACATATCTGAAGGACCCGAAATAGAAGATGACTGGCATAACTTTACGGCGCTTAATCTTCCCGAGTACCATCCGGCACGTGATATGCAGGACACTTTTTTTATACAGACCGATCCGGATATCCTTCTTCGTACCCACACCTCAACAGTGCAGATACGGTATATGGAAAACAATACCCCACCCATACGTACCATTTCTCCGGGAAGAGTATATCGAAACGAAGCCATATCTGCCCGATCCCATTGTTTTTTTCATCAGGTAGAAGGCCTGTACATAGACAAAGGCGTTTCTTTTGCAGACCTTAAACAAACCCTGCAATACTTCACCACAGAAATGTTCGGTAAGTCTAAAATACGTTTACGCCCTTCGTATTTTCCCTTCACCGAGCCCAGTGCCGAAGTAGATGTGTACTGGGGGCTTGAAACCGAAACCGATTATCGCATTACCAAAGGTACCGGCTGGCTTGAAATTATGGGCTGCGGTATGGTTGATCCCAACGTGCTGGAAAACTGCGGTATCGACTCTAAAGAATACTCAGGTTTTGCTTTTGGTATGGGCATAGACCGTATTACCCTTTTGCTCTATCAAATACCCGATATACGCATGCTAAGTGAGAACGATGTACGTTTTCTGGAACAGTTTAGATCGGTTTTGTAAACCCTGTTTTTCTATTTTTTATTGAGAAAGGATATTGAAATACCGATAGTAAAGGATGTACACGTAGCGGTGGTTTACGAATGGAACAAAGATTTCCTTGCCCGTGAATGGAACGCTTATCTCATTAATAACCGTAAAACCGCTATTGAAATGACCATTGTGGTAAGTAAGGGGTATGACGGTACCGTAAAAACCTCGGTAATGCGGCATGGCCTGGGTACGGTAGCCGCAAAAAGTTTTGTGAAAATAGAACTTCTTCAGGAAGAAGTTCTTGCATTGAACAATGAATTTTACCTCACTTTTTTTGCCGATAATAAACTCTACGAAAAGCGTTTTGTATTTGCAAAAAACACTATTTCCCAAAAAGCCTGTGCTTCACTGCCCGTAATGGAAAGTGAAGGCATACTTTGCCCTGAATAGTTTTCTGTTTACGTAAAAAAATTATACTTTCCCATAGGTAAGCACAATGCTGTTTGAATACTTTTTTTAGACATAAAAAACGTTTGTACTTCTGGGGTACCATACTCCTGATGCTTCTTGTGGCCTATTATTTCTGCCTTCCAAAAACCCTGTTTAACGATCCTGCCGCTACGGTTGCAGAAACACAGGAAGGAGTACTGGTGGGCGCATTGATAGCTGATGACGGACAATGGCGGTTTCCCGCACCTGAGCACCTCCCTGAAAAATTCACCACCTGTATTGTACATTTTGAAGACCGGTATTTTTACCGGCATCCCGGTTTTAACCCTGTTTCTATTGTTAATTCGTTACTCACAAATATAAAGGCTGGAAAAACCATTCGGGGGGGTAGCACCCTTACCCAGCAGGTGATACGTTTGTCCCGAAAAGGGAAAAAACGTACCTACTGGGAAAAACTAAAAGAGCTGGTACTGGCCACGCGACTCGAACTGCGATACTCTAAGGATGATATTCTCACCTTATATGCCACCCATGCTCCTTTTGGTGGGAATGTAGTGGGCCTTGATATGGCTTCCTGGCGGTATTTCGGGGTACCAGCTGATCAGCTTTCCTGGGCCCAAAGTGCTACTCTGGCCGTATTACCCAATGCCCCTTCACTCATTTATCCCGGAAAAAATCAACAATTGCTCCTTCACAAACGCAACCGGCTTTTACAAAAACTCTATGAAAGACAGGAAATAGACTCACTTACCTATAGCCTTGCCCTGCAGGAAAAAGTGCCTCAAAAACCATTTTCCCTGCCACAGCCCGCACCTCATTTTATTCAGCACCTAAAAGCTAACCGGCCCGGCACCCGTATAAAAACCACCATTGATCTCTCTTTACAAAACCGAATTAACCAGATTGTGAAAAAGCACTATGAAACCCTTCAGGGAAACGGTGTGTACAATGCAGCAGTTCTGGTACTTGAGGTACCCACCCGAAAAGTACGTGCCTATGTGGGCAACACACCAACCGACAAGGCCCACGAAAAAGATGTAAATCTCATACGGGCCCCGCGCAGTACCGGAAGCCTGTTAAAACCGTTTTTATATGCCGCTATGCTCGATACGGGAGAACTGCTCCCAGAACAGTTGGTAGCCGATGTCCCTGTAAATATTGACGGGTACCAGCCTAAAAACTTTAGCGAACAATACGATGGTGCCGTGAGTTCCGCAAAGGCCCTTGCCAGATCGCTAAACGTTCCGGCGGTACGCCTTTTGCAGCGCTACGGGTTGCAACGCTTTCGCGACCAATTAACCTATTTTAAGCTAGAACACCTTACCCGGCCTGCCAATCACTACGGACTCTCCCTAATTCTGGGTGGGGCCGAAAGTAACTTGTGGGACCTTTGTAAAACCTACGCAGCTATGGCCTCTACAGTAAACCACTACACACAAAACTCATCGCAGTATTTTAAAAATGAGTTTACCGAACCTACTTTTATCTCAGAACAGCTTCCTGATTTTGGAGCTGCTTCTGCTGAAAAGAACATTTTTGATGCCGGCAGCCTTTACCTCATGTTTGAGGCCATGAAAACAGTAAACCGGCCGGAAGGCAATGAATTCTGGGAGTTTTTTGATTCTTCTAAAGAAATTGCCTGGAAAACAGGTACCAGCTTTGGTAACAGAGATGCCTGGGCCATAGGGGTTACCCCAAAGTACGTAGTAGGCGTATGGGTAGGCAATGCAGACGGAGAGGGCCGTCCCGAGGTAACAGGCCTGCAGGCAGCAGCTCCTGTTATGTTTGATGTTTTTGACGGTTTACCGGCTTCTCCCTGGTTTGAAAAACCCTTTGATGCATTAGTGGAATTGGATGTATGCGCCCAAAGCGGACTCCTTCCATCTCCTATTTGTCCTGAAAAAACTATTTGGGCTCCCCGGGCAGGAAAAAGGGCCTCTACCTGCCCGTACCATAAAGTAATACATCTTGACCCTGAAAAACAGTACCGTGTAAATACCTCCTGCCAGTCTGCAGATGCTATGGTGCCTGCTGTATGGTTCGTTTTGCCGCCACTTATGGAACACTACTATCAAAACCGGCATGCAGATTACCTTACCTTACCTCCTTTAAAACCCGGCTGCTTTCATGAAAATGAGAAGATAATGGATTTTATTTACCCCAAAGAAAATAGCATCGTGACCTTGGCAAAGGATTTTGACGGAGAAACCGGAGGGCTGGTGCTTAAGGTGGCACACTCCACACCCGATACTACTGTATTTTGGTATCTGGATCAACAACTTATAGGACAAACGCGGCAATTTCACGAGTTAAACATCATACCCGAAAAAGGCATACACACCATTACCGTAGTAGATATGCTTGGAAATGAAATAAAACGTAGCATTACGGTAAAATAAAATACAGGGCACCCGGCTCTGCACGCACTACTTAATTACACCGGTAACTTACAGCTATTTAAGCTTACTCCCTTTAGCAGCCCACCAGGGGTGGGTTTCCACCAGTAAGCGGCCTGCCTTTACTGCAGGGTCTTCTTTGGCAAGGCTATCTGCCTCGGCATATGTAGGTGTATTATAGATCACAATTCCTGAGATGGTACCCGCATCTTCAAAAGGTCCTGCTATGCTTATTTTACCTGCCAAATGGAGTTCTTCCAGGTATGCCTGATGGCGCATCTGTATATTGGCTGCGGTTACTGAATCCTGATCACGGTTAGGCCCTTTCTTAAGAAAAACCATAAAATACTTTTGCATGACATACGTAGTATCGCCCTCCTGATAAGAAAATGTTTCCGGTTTTTCTGAAACAGATCTGTTCATTGTTTTTACCTCGGTATCTGCAACCGGTGCCTGTTCCTGTTTTTCAGGCTGCCTGTTACACCCGGTTATGATCCCTAAAATGATAATAAGATGTATTACTTTTTTCATAATAATCTATTTATTTCCATGTAGTATATGGATGTTTGCTTAACTGTGAATTGTAATACCTGATATCTCCGGTTACTTCATTCCCTAACCATTCGGGTGTTGGAAATACGGCTTCTTCACAGGGCAACTCTATTTCTGCCAGTATCAAGCCTTCATTAGCCCCCTTAAACTCATCAACTTCATACCAGTAGGTCCCCAACGGTACTTTATATCTTGTTTTCTCAATTTTCCCTTCTTCACATAACGATAGCAAAGACTCTGCTTCTGCCACAGGTATTTCCTTTTCCCATTCAAAACGGCTCATCCCTGAGGTATTAGACTTTCCTTTTACGGTAATATAGGCCGTATCTCCTGTTATACGTACACGTACGGTACGTTCAGGGTGTGTATTGAGAAACCCCTGAACAATACGTTGTACCAAAGTGGCCTCTTCACGATACTTTGTGGTGGTTACTAAAAACTTTCGTTCAATTTCAATCATAGTTACGGTAATCTGCGAGATGGGTTTTTCTTATATTCATTTTTTTGAGTTAGCAATTCTGTAAATACCATCAGAGGGTATTATTCCCGGGGCCTGGGTCCCGTTTGCCAGCTTTATCATGGCGATCGCTACATCACGCGCGTGAATGGAGCGGTATTTTCTAAGAGGGCCCATTAATAAAAAATTAGCTGCTTTAAAAAGCTGTTTCCCTATCCATTCTCCTATACGCTTTTCATTTCTCTTTCCTTCTATAAGTGAAGGTTGAAGTATAAAAATGCGCTCAGGCCCTTTTTCGAGTACGGCTTTTTCCATTTCTCCTTTAAGCCGATTATAAAATATACGGCTTTGGGTATTGGCCCCTAAAGCAGAGACCACTATAAAAGTGCGTATTCCCCTGGTTTTAGATAAGGCCGCAGTATGTACCGGAATCCCGTAATCAATAGCTTTGTATTGCTCTTTATCTGGGGTTTTGGCTGCCGTAGTACCAATACAACAAAGCACTTCATTGCCTGTAAAATGCTTTTGATAACTTTTTACATCTAAAAGATCACAAAGATATTCTTCCAGTTTGGGGTGCTCGTGTTCTGTTTTTCTCCGGACAAATACTTTTACTTTTTCATAACGGTTATCCTGTAAAAGATTTTCCACCAGATAGTTACCGGTTAGTCCCGTCGCTCCCAATACAATAGCGGTTTTAGACATGAGAGGGTATTTATTGCCTAAATATATAGTAATTTTACCAAATGGCACATGAACTTTCTGAGCGGAAGATCATTCATATAGATATGGACGCTTTCTATGCATCGGTAGAGCAAATGGACCAACCGGAGCTTAGGGGTAAGCCTATTGCCGTAGGTGGTGGTGGCAAGCGTGGTGTGGTAGCTGCTGCGAGTTACGAAGCACGAAAATATGGGGTACGAAGTGCTATGAGCGGAGTGGTGGCACAAAAAAAATGTCCGCATCTTATTTTTGTAAAACACCGCTTTGACCGTTACAAAGAGATCTCGTTGCAAATACGCTCTATTTTTCTGGAATATACAGATCTGGTAGAACCTCTTTCTCTTGATGAAGCGTATTTGGATGTTACCCAAAACAAAAAGGGAAACCCTTCTGCCACGCTCATAGCTACGGAGATCAGAAAACGCATTTATGATGAAATAGGGCTTACTGCCTCTGCAGGGATATCGATCAATAAATTCATTGCTAAAATTGCGAGTGATATCAACAAACCTAACGGACAAAAAACCATCAATCCGGAAGAAGTGGTCTCTTTTCTGGAAGCGCTGGATATCAGGAAGTTTTACGGGGTGGGGAAAGTAACTGCTGAAAAAATGTATAAACTGGGCATTTTTACAGGCAGGGACCTTAAAGCAAGATCACTGGAATTTCTGGAAGAAGCTTTTGGTAAAAATGGTAGTTTTTATTATCAGGTGGTACGAGGTATTCACCATAGTAAAGTAAAGCCCGATCGCATACCTAAGTCTGTAGGTGCCGAACGTACTTTTAGTGAGAACCTGAGTAGTGAAATATTTATGCTTGAACGCCTGGAGCATATAGCAGACGAGCTGGACAAGCGACTCAAAAAAAACAAAATTGCCGGAAAAACGGTTACCCTGAAAATAAAATACAGTGATTTTACTTTACAAACGCGCAGCAAAACACTCAATTATTTTATAGCAGATAAAAGCCTCATTCTAAGCAGCGCCAGAGAATTACTGTACCAGGAGAAACTACAAAACTCGGTAAGGCTCCTGGGCATTTCACTCTCTAACCTCAATACAGACAGTGCGGAAGAGCGCCCGCCTGAAAGTATCTATGTTCAGTTAAAGTTCGATTTTTAAGTTTCACATATTCTTAAATTTGCCTAAGAGTAGCATTCTCAGTATCTGCAATATTTATATTATATGTAACAACTTGTTATCTCTGTAACCCGTAATGTATTTACCATACCCTTATCCTGGATAGGCATAGCCGCAAGGCTTATTAACATATCACCTACTTCCAGAAAGCCTTTCTGGCAGGCTATTCTGTTTACGTCTTCAATAGTTTCGTCGGTACTAACAAACTTATCGTAATAAAATGCTTTCACCCCCCAAAGCAGGCTTAACTGCGCCAATATACGTTTGTTAGAGGTAAATACCAGAATATGGGCCTGGGGCCGCCATGCTGATATTTGAAACGCGGTATAGCCACTATTGGTAAGGGTAGAAATGGCACGTGCTTCTATTTCATTGGCCATAAGTGCTGCGTGGTAACAAACCGATTTGGTAATGTAGCGTTTGGTACGAATATGCGGGGGCTCCTGCGGAACTTTTATAAGCGATGAATGTTCTACACTTTTAATAATACTTGTCATTTTCTCAATAACCTGTACCGGATAACTCCCTACGGAAGTTTCGCCGGACAACATCACGGCATCTGCCCCATCCATCACTGAATTTGCCACATCATTTACCTCTGCTCTTGTGGGTGTAAGGCTCGTGATCATGGTCTCCATCATTTGTGTGGCGATAATCACCGGAATCCTGGCTTTTTTGGCACGTTGCACTAATTGTTTCTGAATAAGGGGTACTTCTTGCGCGGGAACCTCCACACCCAGGTCTCCTCTTGCTACCATGAGCCCGTCACAATAGGCAACGATCTTATCAATATTTTCAACTGCTTCAGGCTTCTCAATTTTGGCAATTATGGGTATTTTTACCTCAGAATGCTTTTTAATAAGCTCCTTCAGATCAATCAGGTCGTCATTGTTCCTTACAAAGGAAAGCGCGATCCAGTCCACTTTTTGCTCAATGGCAAAAATGGCATCTTTCACATCTTTTTCAGTAAGTGCGGGTAAAGAAACATTGGTATTGGGCAGGTTGACGCCTTTTTTGGATTTTAAAGGCCCCCCCTGTATTACTCTGGCCCTGACAGATGTTTTTTTATCGGTAGTAACTACTTCAAAAATAAGTTTTCCGTCATCAAGCAATATCTTTTCCCCGGGGTTTACATCTTTGGGGAAAGCTTTGTAATTCATATACACTTTCTCTGCAGTACCCTCAAACGGTTTTCCTGTAACAAAGGTTATTTCATCACCTTCATTAACCACAACTTCATGTGCCATGACGCCCACACGTAGTTTCGGGCCCTGAAGGTCTGCCAGGATAGCCGTATGGTAATCGAGTTCTTCGCTTAGCTCCCGTATCATTTGAATACGTTCTTTTACGGAATCATAATCGGCATGTGAAAAATTAATACGAAACACATTCACTCCTGCCTGAATCATTTTTTTCAGGATTTCCTTTTTACTGGTAGCCGGCCCGAGGGTAGCTACTATTTTCGTCTTTTTTCTGTTAGGCATTCCTTAAAAAATTAAATTATTTTTGGATTTTAGCTGGTTTGGGTCAATACTGTACGCTGTGGTAATATGGGGTATTCTGAGAATACCCTGTAGTGTTTTCTCTAAATTTTTATGCGTATCATCGTAATCGGCTTTCAAAAAGAAGTCGGCTTTGTTATACTCAGGAACTAAAAAAGTGGTTACTGAAGCAGTGTTTTCTTCAAAAAGCCCGCCATCTTCACTTGCGATACGCTTTTCCGTACGGCTTTTATTGGTTACCAGGTGCCAGGTAGTCTCTTCATAGTGGTCTTCCCACTGATAAATAGAAAATGAAGAATTATTTTCAAAGTCAAGATTGTAGGAAAGCCTTTTAAAGCTGGTTTTAAGGTGTAAATTCAGGAAATAAGCCAACCTGTAATCTTCTAAATAGCTGTGAATAGCAATTAAAGAATAGGTGGATTCATAAAAGTCATCTAATAGTTTATAAACAGCCATATACGGTGGTACATACAATTGTAAATATATAATTCTACAGAAGACTGTACAACTTTTAACTGTTGGTTTAATAGTAATTTAAACACGAAAACGTTTTAGTGTCCCCTAACTTTGATCCGTTTGCTTTATTTGCCTTTGAAATACATAATAGGCGCGTTTGGCTGCCTTTTCTTCTGCTTTCTTTTTTGAAGTACCCCGCGCCTTGGCAATCACTTTATTTTCTATGTATAGTTTTACGGCAAAGTGTTTTACAGGATCGTTACCGTTATCTTCATACACTACAAATTTGAAAGTGTATTTTTCTTTCTGGCACCACTCAATTAGCAGGCTTTTATAGCTTATTACTTTGCCTTCGAGTTTTTCTATATCTACATAGGGCTGTATGACTCTTTTATTGATGAACTTTTCGCAGTATTTAAAACCGAGATCCATATAAATGGCACCTACCAGGGCTTCAAACATATTTCCATGAATGTTTTGCCCAAAATGGTCTCGCGGAATTCTGCTATGTAAAAATCTTATAAGGTCAAGGTCTCTTCCCAATTCATTGAGGTGCTCCCTGCTTACTATTTTAGATCGCATTTTGGTAAGGTACCCTTCGTCTCCGCTGGGCACTTCATTAAAAAGATGGTTGGAAATTACGGCACTGAGCATAGCATCTCCTAAAAATTCGAGCCTTTCGTAATTTAGCGGGTTTCCCTGAACGTCTTTTTTGTTAGCAGAGCGGTGGGTAAATGCTCTTCGGTAAATTTTGGTATTACGCGGCTTAAAGCCCAGTATATTTTTAATTTCTAAAAAAAAATTCCCGTCCTCTTGGGAACGGGAATTTAATATTTTATGAATGAAGCCCATTCAACAGGTCTAATCGTCCAGTTTTTTAAACAGTACACATGCATTGTGCCCTCCAAAGCCAAAAGTATTGCTCATGGCAACTTTTACTTCGCGCTCCTGTGCTTTGTTTAAGGTGAAATTCATTTTAGGGTCAATATTTTCATCATAGGTTTGATGATTTATGGTAGGCGGAACAAGCGAATGTTCCATAGCAAGTATTGAGGCTATGGCTTCTATAGCTCCTGCCGCACCCAGTAAATGGCCCGTCATTGATTTGGTTGAATTAATATTCAATGAATAGGTATGTTCACCAAAAACATCCAGAATGGCTTTTGCTTCTGCCACATCGCCCAGCGGTGTAGATGTACCGTGCATATTAATGGCATCTACATCCTCAGGTGAAAGACCTGCATCTGCAAGGCAATTAAGCATTACTTTTTTAGCTCCCAACCCTTCGGGGTGTGGTGCTGTCATGTGATGTGCATCAGCAGATAATCCACCGCCTGCAACTTCTGCATATATTTTAGCTCCCCGGGCTTTGGCATGTTCATATTCTTCCAGAATAAGTGCACCTGCACCCTCACCCAAAACGAAACCGTCACGGTTTTTATCAAAAGGCCTGGAAGCCGTTTTAGGATCGTCATTTCTGGTAGATAATGCGTGCATGGCATTAAACCCTCCTATACCTGCTGCTGAAACTGCCGCTTCAGATCCTCCGGAAACAATAACGTCTGCATACCCCAGCCGTATATAGTTAAGAGCATCTATCATTGCGTTGGCAGAAGAAGCACAGGCAGAAACCGTTGTAAAATTAGGACCTCGAAAACCGTATTTAATAGAAATAAGTCCGGGAGCTATATCGGCGATCATTTTAGGAATAAAGAAAGGATTAAAACGCGGTGTCCCATCCCCTTTGGCAAAATTGATAACTTCTTCCTGAAATGTTTCCAGACCTCCTATTCCGGCTCCCCACACAACTCCTATACGATCTTTGTCTGCATCTTCTACGTTAAGCTTAGAGTCTTGTATAGCCTCTTCTGCAGCTACCATAGCATACTGTGCAAACTTGTCAAGCCTTCGGGCTTCCTTTCGATCGATAAAATCGGTTACATTGAAGTTTTTTACTTCACAAGCAAATTGTGTTTTGAATTTAGAAGCATCAAAATGAGTAATGGGCGCAGCGCCGCTTACGCCATTTTTTAATCCTTCCCAATACTCTTTCAGATTGTTACCAATAGGCGTCAGGGCTCCTAAACCTGTGACTACAACTCGCCTTAATTTCATATTACATTTATTATTTTGCTCCTTCTATATATTGTATTGCCTGGCCTACTGTAGCAATGTTTTCAGCCTGATCATCAGGAATCTGGATATCAAATTCTTTTTCGAATTCCATGATCAATTCCACAGTGTCTAATGAGTCTGCGCCTAAATCGTTTGTGAAGCTTGCTTCAGGTACTACTTCATTCTCATCAACGCCTAATTTGTCCACGATAATCGCTTTAACTCTTGATGCAATGTCTGACATAATCTTTAGTTTTTAAATTTTAATTGTTGGCAAAAATAAAAAACTTTGTTTGAAAACAATATTTTAATTTAAAATGTGACTGTAATTTACTAAATTTTAGAGCGTATGCTCTTTTTCAATGCCATTATCGATAAATATTCTTTCTTTGCCTCAAAATTAAAATAGGGTTCATGGCACGCATAGTAATTTTTGTTTCGGGTTCAGGCAGTAATGCCGAGAATATAATACAATATTTTGAGAATGATACCCGGGTAACAATAGCCGCCATACTTTCTAATAACAGAAAAGCGGGTATCTGGAACAGAGAATGTATGCAACATACCAGTGGTATTACTTTTAATCGTACTTCATTTTACAAAACGGAGCACATCCTGAAACTTTTAAAGGGTATTGATCCCGATTTGATTGTACTGGCCGGTTTTTTATGGAAGTTCCCGGAAAACCTTCTCCAGGCTTTCCCCAATAAGGTAATAAACATACACCCTGCACTTTTACCTAAATACGGCGGTAAAGGCATGTATGGTATGCACATACACAACGAAGTAATAAAAAATAAAGAGAAAGAAACAGGTATTACCATACATTTTGTAAACGAGCAATACGATGAAGGGAAAATAATTTTTCAGAAATCAATAGAGATTACACCAGAAGATACTCCCGACAGTGTGGCAAAAAGAATACACCAATTGGAATATGCGCATTTTCCGGTAATTATTGAAAAACTTTTGTATGGAACTATATGATGTACATATTTATACCGATGGTGCTGCCAGTGGCAATCCGGGTCCGGGAGGATACGGGATTGTTATGGAATGGGTAGGGAAACCCTATGTTAAAGAGTTTTCTGAAGGTTTTAAAAGAACTACCAATAATCGTATGGAGCTGTTGGCCGTTATTGTAGCTCTGGAAAAACTAAAAAAACCCAATACACGTGTAATGGTGTTTACAGACTCTAAGTACGTAGAGAATGCAGTAAACAAAAGATGGTTGTTTACCTGGGAAAAAAATGCTTTTAAGGGAAAGAAAAATGTGGATCTGTGGATACGCTTCCTCAAAATATACCGAAAACACCAGGTATCTATACAATGGATAAAAGGGCATAATGATCATGCCCAAAATGAGCGTTGCGATCGTCTCGCCGTTGCGGCCAGTAAAAAGGAACAGCTATTAACAGATACAGGCTTTGAGACGGGAGACACACTGTTGTAATATGAAAAGTCATTCGGGCATAGTATCTTTGTAATGTGAACAGATGTTTCCCCCATACATGAAAATACAATTGGTTATTTTATCTTCTTTATGTTTTTGCTTTTTGGCACAAGCCCAGGAATGGGAGTTAAAAAGAGATAAAAACGGTATAAAGGTATATACCCGAAAGCTGGACTCTACCAAAATAAACGAGTATAAAGCATTTACACGGGTTAAAACTACGGCGAAAAAAGCGCTCACTGTTCTTACGGACGGGAACCGGCTATGGAAATGGAATCACAAAACTTCGGAAAGTAAAACCCTTAAAAAAATATCGGATACCGAATTTATTTTTTGGATTAAAAACGATTTGCCCTGGCCACTCAAAAGCAGAGATAATGTAGTGAGGGTTACCGTGTCAGATTATGAATCGTCTGGGTATTACTTAGATCTGTCTCCTGACACTTCAGGCATTTTTCCAGAACAGAAAAACAGCATACGTGTAACCAATTTTAAGGGGCACTGGCTTATTGTTCCCAAAGGAGAATTTGTCGAGATTACCCAACAGCTCTACGGTGATCCCGGCGGAGCGCTTCCTGCCTGGGTACTTAATTCGGTAATTACTACAGCTCCCTATCATTCTTTTGAGGACTTGAAGCTACTTCTTGAAAAGTAACCTATATTTGCAAAAAATTCTTAAATGGGGAAATTATTAATTGTAGGTACCGTTGCATTTGATGCCATTGAAACACCTTTTGGTAAAACAGATAAGATATTGGGCGGTGCCGGCACTTATATAGGCTTATCTGCCTCACATTTCCACGTACCTTCTGCTATTGTTTCAGTAGTGGGAGATGACTTACCGCAGTCGTATTTGAAAATGTTTGAAGATAGAAAAATTGATATATCGGGAATTGAAGTAGTAAAAGGAGGGAAAACCTTTTTCTGGAGCGGTAAATATCATAATGACCTCAATACCAGAGATACCCTGGACACCCAACTCAACGTACTGGCTGACTTTGATCCTGTAGTACCTGAAAATTACAGAGATGCCGATATTCTAATGCTGGGCAACCTGCACCCCAATATTCAGATGGATGTAATTAACCAAATGGACGAACGACCTAAGCTCATAATACTGGATACTATGAATTTCTGGATGACCCATACCTGGAATGAGCTTATAGACGTAATTAAGCAGGTGGATGTGGTAACTATTAATGATGAAGAGGCACGACAACTCACTTCTGAATATTCACTGGTAAGAGCTGCTCAAAAAATTCATGAAATGGGGCCCTCTTATGTAGTGATCAAAAAAGGAGAGAACGGTGCCCTTTTGTTTCATGACAACAATATATTCTTTGCTCCCGCATTGCCATTAGAAGAAGTTTTTGATCCTACCGGAGCAGGAGACACGTTTGCAGGAGGTTTTGCCGGATACCTCGCCAAAACCGAAGATATTACTTTTAACAACATGAAAAAGGCCATTATTTACGGTTCTAACCTAGCTTCTTTCTGTGTTGAGAAATTTGGAACCGAAAGACTGGAAAAACTCAAAGAAGACGAAATACAAAGAAGATTGCAGCAGTTTAAAGAACTAACCCAGTTTGAAATAGAATTATCCTAAGATCGTGCCCTGCTTTTTTCAGGGCATTTTTAATTAAAAGCGCATATGAGCGATCATATAAAACACGAGTGTGGTATTGCCATGATAAGGCTTCTAAAACCACTTGACTATTACAAAAATAAATACGGGAGTGCATTTTACGGTATAAATAAAATGTATCTCATGATGGAAAAACAGCATAATCGCGGACAGGATGGTGCCGGTTTTGCCAGTATTAAGATGGATACTGCACCCGGGGAGCGCTATATAAGCCGTATTCGCTCTAATAAAGGCCAGCCCATACAGGATATTTTTTCACAAATAAACCAGAGAATAAACGAAATACTTGAACAAACACCTTCTATACAGGAAGACCTGGAAGCCCAGAAACGCAAACTTCCTTATTTGGGAGAGCTCTACCTGGGCCATGTACGCTACGGTACCTTTGGTAAAAACAGTATAGAAAGCGTACACCCTTTCCTACGCCAAAACAACTGGATGCACCGAAATTTAATTGTAGCCGGTAACTTTAACATGACCAATGTTAATGAGTTGTTTGACAACCTTGTAAAACTGGGGCAGCACCCCAAAGAAAAAGCCGACACCATTACAGTGATGGAGAAAATAGGGCATTTTCTGGATGATGCTGTGGGAAGGCTTTATAAAGAAATAAAAAGTGAAGGGTACACTAAAATTGAGGCATCCTCAATAATAGCCAAAAGACTTAACGTGGCCAAAATATTAAGAAAGGCAGCCAAAAACTGGGATGGAGGTTACGCTATGGCCGGAATGCTTGGGCATGGAGACGCCTTTGTATTAAGAGATCCTGCAGGTATCAGGCCCGCTTATTATTACAAAGACGATGAGATTGTAGCCATTGCCTCTGAAAGGCCGGTCATACAAACTGTTTTTAATGTAGCGTTCAAAGATGTTAAAGAACTGCAACCCGGTAAGGCCATTATCATAAAAAAGAACGGAAAAACCGCTATCAAGGAAATCCTCGAACCATTGCCGCGTAAAGCCTGTTCTTTTGAGCGTATTTATTTTTCAAGAGGTAGTGATGCCGAAATATATGAAGAACGCAAAATGCTGGGGCGCCTTTTGTTGCCGGAAATACTCGAAAAAGTGAATTACGATCTTGAGAATACCGTTTTTTCATATATCCCTAATACCGCAGAAACATCGTTTTTCGGGCTCGTGAAGGAGGCCCAGAATTACCTTAACCATAAAAAAGAAGAACTTATTCTTAAAGAGGGTAGCGGGATTACTCAGGAACGCTTACGGCACATACTCTCTGTAAGGCCCCGTATAGAAAAAATTGCAATTAAAGATGCAAAACTCAGAACTTTTATAACAGAAGACAGTAGCCGGGATGACCTGGTTGCCCACGTGTATGACGTTACCTATGGCGCGGTGGCACCAACTGATAATCTTGTAATTATAGACGACAGTATTGTAAGAGGCACCACACTTAAGAAGAGTATTTTAAAAATGCTGGACAGGCTAAATCCTAAAACCATCATAGTTGTGTCTTCTGCTCCACAAATACGGTACCCTGACTGTTATGGCATAGATATGGCCAGACTTGAGGATCTCGTTGCCTTTAGAGCTGCTCTCGCGTTACATAAAGAACGAGATACATACCACGTTATAGACAGCGTATATGAAAAATGTGTTTCCCAGAAAGATCTGGACCCTTCAGAAATTGACAATTTCGTAAAAGAAATATACGACCCCTTCACCGATCATGAAATCTCCGAAAAAATTTCAGAGTTATTAAGTGATCCTGAAATTAAATCAGATGTGAGGGTAATTTTCCAGTCGGTTGACAATTTACATAAAGCATGTCCTAAAAATCTTGGGGACTGGTATTTCACAGGCAATTATCCTACTACAGGTGGGAACAGAGTAGCCAATAGGGCGTTTATGAATTTTTATGAAGGAAAAAAAGAGCGGGCTTATTAGTAAGATAAAACTTGTTAAAATGCACTTTATCGGAAAAATTTGCATTTTATCTGATTTTTTATTCTAACAAAACACTTTAGTCTACTTTTAGATCACCATAGCATAAGTAGGTTAAGTTCATGGTAAGATTTGGGGCAAAAAAAGGTGGATTCTTTCCACCTTTTTTTATTATAACACTCTTCTAAAAAGATTCTCTTCTTTTCTGTTTTTAAACTGATTTTTAATAGCTTTGATCCAAAATTTTGTTAAATAACATCTTTTTATTAAGAGTATTTAAAAACAATGTTATATATTTGGATCACCATAGCATAAGTAGGTTAAGTTCATGGTAAGATTTGGGGCAAAAAAGGTGGAATTATTTCCACCTTTTTTATTTTCCATATGTATGCAATGCCTATTTATTAGCAGCATAAAGCTCCGCTACTTTGTTCCAGTTAATTACGTTGTAAAAAGCAGCTATATAGTCTGGTCTTCTGTTTTGATAGTGCAGGTAATATGCATGTTCCCAAACATCAAGTCCCAATACAGGAAAACCTCCACAACCAATACCAGGCATTAAAGGATTATCCTGATTAGGTGTAGAGCATATTTCCAGTTTACCTCCTTTATGAACACAAAGCCATGCCCATCCCGAACCAAAACGGGTAGCTGCCGCGTTGGAAAAAGCCTCTTTAAATGCATCAAAAGAGCCAAAGCTATCATCAATAGCATTAGCTAATTCTCCGGTAGGTACTCCTCCGCCATCAGGAGACATTACTTCCCAAAATAGATTGTGATTATAAAATCCGCCTCCATTATTTCGTAGAGCCGCGTTTTTCATATCGAGCCCTTCCAAAATATCTTCAATAGATTTTCCTTCCAGGTCGGTATTGGCAACTGCATCGTTAAGTTTAGTAGTATAACCATTGTGGTGCTTGGTATGGTGTATTTCCATCGTACGAGCGTCCACATGCGGTTCCAGCGCGTCGTAAGCATATGATAGCTTAGGTAATTCGAATGCCATAATTATTTATTTTAAGTTTTAATTAATACTAATGTTGAACAAAATTACGAACATTCTTAAACAATGCATAATAATTAATTGTTAAGAACCCATATAGATTATTTATCTTGCCATTAAATACAAATACCTTTGCAACCTTTTACTATTTATAATGCTTCAGCCGGTTCAGGCAAAACTTTTACCCTGGTAAAAGAATATTTAAAAATTATATTGGGAAGCCCGTATCCAGATCATTTTAAGAGTGTTCTCGCCATTACATTTACCAATAAAGCCGTAAATGAAATGAAAGAACGTATTCTCATGAACCTTAAATCTTTTAGTACCATTAAAGAAGGGGTTCCGGGGAATACTATGTTCGATGCCGTGGCAAACGACCTAAAAATATCCGATACAGAACTAAGTTCACGTGCCACCCGAGCCTTAAACAAAATACTACATCATTACGCACTTTTTGATATTGTAACCATTGATAAATTTAACCATCGCCTGTTAAGAACTTTTGCCCACGACCTTAAACTTCCCATAAATTTTGAAGTGGTTCTGGACACAGCCCTGCTATTACAGGAAGCTACCGATATGCTGCTTTTTCAGGCAGGTGAAGATGCCCTGCTAACAAAAGTATTATTAGATTTTGCACTGGAAAAAGCAGATGACGATAAAAGCTGGGACATTGGGAGAGACCTTTTCAATATGTCAAAATTGCTTCTCAATGAGAACCATACCCAACCGCTTACTCAATTGCAAAATATTTCTTTAGAAGATTTTCACAGCACGGGCGAAACTCTTAGAAAACAGATACGTGAAAATGAATTGCGTATTAAAAATGAGGCAAAAAAAGCACTGGAATGCATTGAGAACCGGCAAATACCATTTAACAGTTTTACGCGTGGCTCTCTCCCCAACTTCTTCAAAAAATTAGCTGAAGGTACCCTTCAGGTAAGCTTTGGATTAAAATGGCAGGAAAATATTGCCGGTGAACCCCTTTATCCTAAAAAAACCGATCTCGATACGGCCGCTCAAATAGAAAGCATACAACCGGAACTGGCACACTATTTTGAAACGGTTAAGGCACTGTTCTACAAAATACGATTCCTGCGCAACCTTACCGGTAACCTCACCCCCTTATCGCTGCTAAACACCATACAACAACATTTACAGATCATTAAAAATGAACGTAACCTTTTAATGATCTCAGAGTTTAACCAGTTAATATCAAACGAGATCGCTTTGCAACCCGCCCCGTTTATATACGAGCGTATTGGTGAAAAGTACAGACATTATTTTATAGATGAGTTTCAGGATACCTCTGCATTACAATGGCAAAACCTGGTACCACTCATAGGCAATGCATTAGAGAGTGAAACCCTGTCGGGGCAAAGAGGTACCCTTATGCTGGTAGGAGATGCCAAACAGGCTATATACCGCTGGCGCGGTGGTGAAGCAGAACAATTTATTAATCTCTATCAATGCCATAACCCTTTTCAGGTAGAAGAAAAAACAGTATTGAACCTCCCTAAAAACTTTCGAAGCTGCCGGGAGATCATTGAGTTTAACAATCGGTTTTTCCGTCATATCGCTCCCCTGCTTACAGAGCCGTCATATAAGGATCTTTTTTTAAACAGCCATCAGGATATTAATAACAGAGAGAACGGATATGTGCATTTTGATTTTATTGAAAAGAACCAGGTTGCTGATGAAGCTATTGCCTATTGCGAGAAAGTAGTAGCGCACATACGGCGATCTGTAGAAGAAGGATGGCAATACAGTGACATCTGCATTTTAACACGACGAAAAAAGGAAGGTAGTATCCTGGCCTCTTACCTTACCGAGCATCATATTCCCGTAGTTTCTTCAGAGTCCTTGTTGGTGTATAAAGACCCAGGGGTACACTTTCTTATAAACATCCTGCAATGGTGCACCCAGCCGCAAAATAAAGAGATCACTTTTTCCTTACTCCTGTATCTCTCGCAAAATAATGAGGTTCCTGTGCATACTTGTATCCAGGAGTATCTCAATAATCCTGTAAAGCTTTTTGAGACCTATAGCTTCTCTCCGGATGCTTTCAGGCAATTACCACTTTTTGAAGCCTTTGAATATGCAGTATTTTGCTTTGTGCTCGGCGAATCTTCAAATGCACATATTCACTATTTTATGGATGAAGTGCTTGAGTTTTCAGTACGTGCCGGTAGCTATAGCGAAGACTTCCTCTCTTATTGGGAAAAGAAAAAAGAAAACCTCAGCATTGTATCTCCACAGGACAGCAATGCCGTAAAGATCATGACCATTCACAAATCAAAAGGTCTTGAGTTCCCCATTGTTATTTATCCGTTCGCCAACACACGTATTAAAGATGAAATAGATGCCAGACTATGGCTTCCTGTTCATGATGAGACCCTGAACCTTCCGGCAGCACTTTTTTCTAAAAATAAGGACCTCGCAGAGTATCATGAAGATTATAAAAAAAGTATTCAAACCTATGAAGCCCAGCAGGAGCTGGATCAATACAACCTGCTGTATGTAGCACTTACCCGTGCCGTATCACAATTATACATAGTATCAGACTACAGTGTGAACAATAAAGGGGAGGAAACCACCAATACATTTTCAGGGTTGTTCATAAACTATCTAAAAATCACACCGGTATGGAACGACTCCCAGCGCTCTTTTCATTTTGGTGAAAAGCCTTTACCCAAGAAACCAGCCTCGGCACCCACGGCAGAAGTGCTTACGTTTTCTTCTAAAAACCCCCTGAACCCGGTCTTTAAAACCATTACCAAAGGAGGTGCGCTCTGGGAAACCTCACTTGAAACCGCCAGAGAAAAAGGCAATTTGTACCATTTGCTGCTTTCAAGAGTACAGTACCACAACGAGCTAGACGATATGCTTGAAGAAGCCGAAAAGGAAGGTATTATTGCCAACGAACGGCCATCCCTTTTTGAAACTTTGAGCAAAGTGATCTATCGCGAAGAGTTGGCGCCCTATTTTAGCCAGCCCTATACCATATACAATGAGCATGATATTTATACGGCTTCGGGAGACGTACTCAGGCCAGATCGTATAGCTATTGACAACCGGGGAAATGCTACGATCCTCGATTATAAAACCGGTAAGTTCTCAGACACCTATACACATCAACTGCAAATGTATGAGGCAGCCCTTACCGAGATGGGGTACTGTGTTAAAAATAAGATATTGGTTTTTATAGGGCCCGAAATAGAAGTACAGTACGTATAAACTTTACTATTTTTGCAAAAAATATTTTTTATGTACGGCAAACTGAAAGAACATCTTCAAAAAGAAATTGAGGAAATAAAAGAAAACGGCTTATTTAAAAAAGAGCGTATTATTACCTCTAAGCAGGATGCGGTTATTAAAATTGCATCCGGCCAAGAAGTTATTAACTTCTGTGCCAACAACTATCTGGGCCTCTCTTCCCATCCGGAGGTTATTAAGGCGGCAAAAGATACGCTGGACAGCCATGGATTTGGTATGTCATCCGTACGATTTATTTGCGGCACACAGGATATTCACAAAACACTCGAGCAAAAGATCGCAGATTTTTATGAAACCGAAGATACCATTTTATACGCTGCAGCTTTTGATGCCAACGGAGGTGTTTTTGAACCCCTTTTTACCGCAGAAGATGCCATTATTTCAGATTCTCTTAACCACGCTTCTATTATTGATGGTGTGCGTTTGTGCAAAGCCAAAAGATATCGTTATCAAAATAACGATATGAATGATCTGGAAAAACAGCTACAGACCGCTAATGAAGACGGGGCCCGGTTCAAGATCATCGTGACCGATGGTGTATTTTCTATGGATGGACTGGTGGCTCCGCTCGATAAAATATGTGACCTGGCAGAAAAGTATGAAGCCCTTGTAATGGTAGATGAATGCCACGCCGCAGGATTTCTAGGTGATACCGGCAAAGGGACACCCGAACTGAAAAACGTAATGGGCCGTGTTGATATTGTTACCGGTACCCTGGGCAAAGCCCTGGGAGGTGCCATGGGAGGCTATACCACAGGTAAAAAAGAAATTATAGAAATATTGAGGCAGCGATCCAGGCCCTATCTTTTCTCAAACTCCCTCGCTCCCAGCATTGTAGGCGCTTCTATTAAAGTATTTGAAATGCTTTCTGAGAATACATCACTCAAAGATAAGCTCCAGTGGAATACCCGTTATTTTAAAGACGGACTCAAAAAAGCCGGATTTGATATAATAGATGGTGATTCGGCTATAGTTCCCGTAATGTTATACGATGCCAAACTTTCTCAGGTAATGGCAGACAAATTACTCGAAAAAGAAATTTATGTAATAGGCTTTTTCTATCCGGTAGTACCTAAAGGTAAAGCCAGAATAAGAGTACAGCTTTCCGCAGCTCATGAGAAAGCGCACCTCGATAAAGCCCTGGATGCTTTTACCACTGTTGGTAAGGAACTTGGCGTTATCTAAAAGGTTTGCGGTTTTACGGTCAAATCAAAAAAATTAATATATTTGTTTTTGTTAATAAAATTTAACAACTTACATTTGTCGTTAATTAACACTTAAAATTAAATAATTAAACATGAAACATCTTAGCAAATTATTAGTTGCTGCGTTACTCTTTGTAGGACTTGGCAATATGCAAGCTCAAGACCAAAACAATCCCTGGCTTGTTAGTTTTGGTATGAACGCTATAGACGTTTATCCTACAAATCAGCCCGGATTAGGAAAATGGTTTGATGAGTATTTCAATGCTAACGATCACTGGAATATCATCCCTACCATTTCTCAGATATCTGTATCACGTTATGTAGGAGACGGTTTCTCTGTGGGCGTTCGAGGGTCATTAAACCAAATTGATAAACTGGGTGATACCCGTGTAGATGATCTTTCTCACTACGCTATTGACGGTACCATTAAATACAACTTAAACGAGTTCCTTAAATTAGGAAAGTTTGATCCTTATGTAGAAGTTGGTGGTGGTTATACCTGGGTAGATGAGATTGGTGCAGGAACTATTAACGGTGGTATTGGTTTCAACTACTGGCTAAGTGAAAACATAGGTCTTAACGTACAAACTTCTTATAAGCATGCTTTCGAAGATTACGGAGTTGAGCATTTCCAGCACCTTGCCGGAATCGCTATTAAGTTTGGCGGTACCGATACTGATGGTGACGGTATTTATGACAAAGACGATGCCTGTCCTGAAGTTGCCGGTCTTCCTGCATTTAACGGTTGTCCTGATTCTGACGGTGACGGTATAGAAGATGGGAAAGATTCCTGTCCTAATGCTGCCGGTCCTGCAGAATTAAACGGTTGTCCTGATGCTGACGGTGACGGTATTGCCGATAAAGATGATGCTTGTCCTAACGAAGCAGGTTCTGCACAATTAAACGGATGTCCTGATGCTGACGGTGACGGTATTGCCGATAAAGATGACAACTGTCCTAACGAAGCAGGTCCTTCTGCTAACAAAGGATGTCCTTACCAGGATAGAGATAAAGACGGAGTTCTTGACAAAGACGATCAGTGTCCTGACATTGCCGGAACAGTTGCTAACAAAGGTTGTCCTGAAGTGACTGAAGAAGTACAGAAACAACTTAACGAATATGCGAAAACTATTCTTTTCGATACCGGAAAAGCCAGCATTAAAAAAGAATCTGAGCAGGTACTTTCTGATATAGTTGCCATCCTTAACGAGTATCCTAATGCCAAATTCTCAATAGATGGTCACACAGACAGCGTTGGTAGTGAAAAACTAAACCAAAAGCTTTCTGATGCCAGAGCAAATTCAGTGAAAAGTTATCTTGTTGAAAATGGTATCAATGAGTTCAGACTTTCTTCAATGGGTTATGGTGAGTCTAAGCCTATCGCTTCAAACAATACCAAAGCCGGAAGACAGCAAAACAGAAGGGTAGAAATTAACTTAGTTAAAGACTAATTTATAAATACCCAAATACCTTATAGAAAAACGCACCGGAAATCCGGTGCGTTTTTTATTTTTATACAATGAAGCCTTTTTTACAGCAAATAGCAGAGACCCTTGTTACCCAATATACACAACTTAGTGATCTGGTACTTGTACTTCCCAGTAAAAGAGCAGGGTTGTTTCTTCGTGATCAATTACTACAACATAACCAGAAAACAGGATTTGGCCCTTCCCTTTACAGTATTGAAACCTTTGTGAAAGAACTCTCCGGGCTTAAAACCGCAGATACTACCGTTCTCCTCTTTGAACTTTACGATACCTACCGGCAACTCACCCCTGAAAAAGAAGCAGAAAGCTTCCATTCTTTTGCCAAATGGGGAACAATGCTGCTACAGGATTTTAACGAGATTGACCGGTATCTTATTGACTCTCAAAACTTCTTTACCTATCTCTCCTCCATCAAAGAACTCAATCACTGGTACCTCAAGGAGGAAAAAACAACACTTCAAAAAAACTATATCCGGTTCTGGCAACGTTTTGGCAATTATTATCAAAAGTTTACAGAACGGCTTCTCGAAAAACAAACCGGTTACCAGGGCCTTCTATACCGGGAAGCCGTAGCCAATATTGAACATTATCTTCAAAATCATTCCGGAAAAAACTTTGTGTTCATAGGCTTCAATGCTTTAAACAAAGCCGAATCTGTTATTATTCAGGAATTTCTTGAATTTGGAAATACCCGCATTTTCTGGGATATCGATCCTTATTTTATTTCAAACCCCGAGCACGATGCCGGCTTTTTTATACGAAAATATCTCAAGGAGTGGAAATACTTTAAAAAGCATCCTCCTGCACTGCCCGAAAGCACTTTTACCCAAGCTAAAAACATTCAGATTACCGGTATTCCCAAAAATGTGGGACAGGCAAAGTACGTAGGGCAGCTTATCCAAAAATGGCAGGAACAGGGTAAAACACTTCAAAATACGGCTATTATATTAGGCAATGAGTTGCTTCTTGCACCGGTTCTCAATGCCTTACCTTCCTCCGTTACCCGGGTGAATATTACCGGAGGGTATCCCCTTTTCCTTACACCCGTAGCATCCTTTTTCAATGCCTGGTTTGAGCTTATTGCCAATCATTCCGCACAGGGACACTATTATCAACATTTGGTAAACTTCCTGTCGCACCCTATGGGAAAAATGGCCCTTTTACACGAAAAAACCGATTATGCCACCAAACTCCTTCAAAGAATACACCATGAAAATCTTGTTTTTGTAGATAGTGACACCCTTACCCGGCATTTTGCAGCAAATACCACTGCGGTTGTAGAGGCTATTTTCCTCACTAACGAAAAAACTCCGGTAAGCAAGATCATACAAAACGCATCATCCCTTATCGCCCATTTAAAAGAAGTGTACCAGACCACCCAAAAGCAACCATTATATCTGGAATACTTATACCGGTTGTACCGGATATTTAACCAAATAGCACTTCTCAACACACAGTATAACCATATTGGCGACCTTAAAGGGCTTAGGCACGTTTTCAAAGAACTCATACACCAGGAAACCATAGATTTTCAGGGAGAGCCTTTACAGGGCCTGCAGGTAATGGGAGTGCTTGAAAGCCGTAATCTGGATTTCGAAAATATTATAGTTACTTCAGTTAACGAGGGCATCCTCCCGTCGGGGAAAACAGATGCTTCTTTCATTCCGTTTGATCTTAAAACCGCCTACGGTATCCCGACCTATAAAGAAAAAGATGCCGTCTATACCTATCACTTTTACCATTTGTTGCAAAAAGCCAAAAACATATGTTTGCTGTACAATACAGAACCCGATGTGCTGGAAGGTAGTGAAAAAAGCCGTTTTTTGTTACAGCTTACCCTTTCCAGGATGCCCATGCATCACATTACAGAAACCACCGTAGCCCCCGAAGTGCATATTGCTACCCCGCCTCCCGTATCCGTAGAAAAAAATCCTTCCTTACTATCCAGGCTTTCAGAAATAGCCGAAAAAGGCTTTTCTCCTACCGCCCTTACCACTTTTATAAGGAATCCGTTAGATTTTTATATGCAATCGGTTTTGGGCATACGCAACGAAGCAGAACTGGAAGAAACCGTAGCGGCCAATACCCTGGGAACCGTAGTACACGATACTCTGGAAGCTTTGTATAAACCTTTTGAAGGGCATTTTCTCCATGCCGATACGCTTTTAGAAACTACACAAAACATAGTAACAGAAGTAAAAAAGAATTTTACAAAAACCTATAGAGGCGGTGATATGAGCCGTGGTAAAAACCTGCTCGTTTTCAATATTGCCGTACGGTATGTAGAAAAATTTCTGGAAATGGAAATAGCAGATCTCCGTGCCGGGGCCTCCATACAAATTATACATCTGGAACAATCTCTTAAAACTCCCGTTCCTGTTCCCGAACTGGATTTTCCGGTATATATTCAGGGCAAAGCAGATCGTATTGACAAAAGGAACGGTACCTTGCGGATCATTGATTATAAAACAGGAAAAGTGCAGCAAAACGAACTGGAACTGTATGACTGGAACCTCCTGACTACCGACTATAAGTACAGCAAGGCTTTTCAGGTACTGGCCTATGCCTATATGCTACAAGACTTATTGGGAACGCACGATACTGAAGCCGGTATCATTTCTTTTAAGAACTACCAGGGAGGCTTTCTCAGATTTGCCGTTAAAGAAGGGCCCAGGGCCCGTGAAAAACACTATGGGATCACTACCGAAACCCTGGAAAACTTCCGGTTACAGTTACAACAGCTTATTTTAGAGATATGCCACCCCCAAACCCCCTTTATTGAAAAAGAAATATCCTGATGAAAAACTACCAAAACCAAATACTGCAAAGAGAAAATAAAAAACCCATATTGTATGATCTCTATCATCCGGGAGATAAAAAAGCGGTGCCTCTGGTGATTTTTTGTCATGGCTACAAAGGTTTTAAAGACTGGGGTACCTGGCATCTGGTGGCACAGGCTTTTGCCAATAACAGATTTTGCTTTGTGAAATTCAATTTTTCACACAATGGGGGTACCGTAGAACAACCAATCGATTTTCCTGATCTGGACGCTTTCGGACAAAATAACTACAGTAAAGAACTGGCAGACCTCGAGGACCTCATAAACCATATTCAAAACACCTATGCAACTCTTACCCATTGCCAGAATATTACATTAATAGGGCATTCCCGCGGTGGCGGTATCGTAACCCTTTACGGGGCCGAAGATGCACGGGTTAGCACCGTAGTGAGCTGGGCCGGGGTTAGTGATTTTAAGAAGCGGTTTCCCACAGGAGACCTTTTTGATACCTGGCAGGAAAAAGGAGTTAGTTATATTACCAATGCGCGTACTCAACAACAAATGCCACATTATTTTCAGTTTTGGGAAGACTTCGCTGCCAATGAAACACGTCTTACCATTTCCCGCGCTGCTGCAGAGCTTACTCATAAAAACCACCTTATCGTGCACGGCACCCGGGACACATCAGTTACTTTTGATGAAGCCGAAAACCTGCACCAATGGAACCCGAAAAGTGAATTGTATATACTGGAAGGAGCCGATCATGTTTTTGGCGCCAGACACCCGTGGAACGAAGATACGCTACCCCCTTTCCTTAAAGATACCGTTAAAAAAACCATTGATTTTATAAAACAGAAAACATCCCGGTCTAAATAAAACAACACACTTCACAGATCTTTCGTGTCCCTTTTTTGACACAGGCTAAAAAAAGTTTGCCACATCTTGCAAACAAAGCAAACATACCCTCTAAAAGTGAGGTATTATAAAGATAATTGAAAAAATATAAGAATTATCATACAGAATAATACCTGTTTTTATATAGGTTTTTTACTACATACAATAAGATTTCGTAAATTGGTATCATTACCACGCATCTCCTCACAGAACGAATGTGTAAATAGCATAGCTATTGCAATGTGAGTATGACACTTGCAGAAGTATATAAAAATCATTATAACTCTAAATCTGATACTATGGCAAAACAAACAGACAAAAACCTTTCAAATCGCTCAGACAACGATTGCGATATTACCAGAGACACCATTCTGGACAAAATGATTGAACGTGGTGTGCGCTCAGAAGAAATATATAATCCCTCCTGGCCACTTCCGTCCTGGTTCTTAAAAGCAGGGGTTGGTATTAGTATCTCCAAACTTGCCGAACGAATTACGGCTAGCCTCCAGAATTCCAATTCCAGAATGGTACATAACCGGGAAAACGCCCAAGGTAACATCAGCGCTGATGTAAAACTGGGTGCGATAGAGCTCAAAGCTACCAAAGACGGCCATATTAACTTTGCTGCTACACTGGAAGGTAGCATTACATACGACCAAAAGAAGATTACCGGTAAATTTAAAATGAAATTTAACCTCGCCGGTATCGATCTGGGTATCTTTAAGTTAGAATCGCGTGATACTGGCCAGCAAATGGTCTATGACCTGAGACTCAACCTAGAAGGGAAAAACATAGACTGGGTATTTTCCAAAATTACTGTGGTTATTCCAAATAAAATAAAAGATGCCCTTATCAGCATTCTTTCCCGTTTCTTTGATACAGAGATCCTGTTACATTCCATGAGTTTTGACAAAAACATGGATATGCCTTCTTTGGACGAAGGAAAATCGGTTACCATAAAATCGCCGTTACCAAAAGCTAAAAACATTCATTATACCACAAATGCCTATTACAACACCCTTATTATCGGGTGGACAGCAGGAACCTCAGGTATGCGTAATGATGATATAAAGCGTATAAGTAAAAATGTATATAAGTCCGGTAGATTCATGCAGGTTGTTTTCTCACCTAACTTTCTGTACGATGAGATATCCGAAGTTTTTAAAGCCTTTTTTGGCCATTTCCCGCTCTTACATCCCGTAAATGCAAAGACGGTATTAATTGGAGGTGGCAATGTATATGGTGTTTCAGTAAATGATGTTAAGTTTAAAGGAACAGATATTGAACTTATTAAAGCCCTTTTTACGTCCAAAGACGCACAATTGGCTGCTTTGGCTCAAGTAAAAGGAAAAAAGTTTGACGTGCATGCTGACCTCGGGTTTTGTATTGATTTCAACATAGGGCCCCTTAAAGGTCAAAAACAGGAAATAAGTGTTCATATTGTAGAAGGCTATGAGCATATACAACTGGCTTGGTGGCAAAAAGCGATCATTGCTGTTTTCTCGGGAGTATTTTTCCCAATAGCTCTGGCCATTGTAGGAGCGTTGGTACACAAAAAACTGGCAGATCTTCGTGACAATACGGTTACTTTTGAATATACCCTTACCGACTATGCCTTACTAAAAGATATTAGTGTAACGCCTACTCCGCACTTTCTGAAAAACTCATACTGGATAGCCGTTAACTTTGATGCTCCCTGATACGGTTCAAAACCACTTACATACAAAGTAAAGCCCCTTAAAGGGGCTTTGTTTTTATAATTCTAACCAACAAATATTTTATAACCAAAACATTAGTAAAACCACCTTATCTTAGCAATTTTAAAAGCTCTGTGGAAACCAAACCTCATGAAAAAAATACTTTTTATTTTGGGCTTAGTGGCCTATAATACCGTATCTCTGGCGCAACAGACCCCCGACCAGATGACTTCGCTGTTCTTTGAGAAATACGAAACCGATACCGATGGCGCCTTTGATTATATTTTTGCTACCAACCCGTGGATGCAAAAGAATAAAGATGGTTCTGAAAAAGTAAAATTTCAAATTCGGGAGTTTAAAACCATTTCGGGAGCCTATACCGGATTTGAAAAAATAAGAGAAACCCGGCTGGGAGAAGGTTTTAAAGTAGATGTATATCTGGTAAAATATGAACGGCAACCCCTGCGTTTCATCTTCAAATATTACAAGGCAAAAGATATATGGGTATTGTACAATCTGAAATTTGACGACAAGATTGACGAAGAGCTTGATAAAGCAAATACCAGTCAGCCATCCTACCGTAACCACTAAGGCCACTATTCTCTCCTCGTAAAACAATGTTGGATGTAAACCATACATACCGGTTATCACCTTACCAAAAAACTTTCATAAGGTGATTACCGTATCCGTTTTTACTATTTGAGGTCGGGACGTGTAGGGCGCACTTCTACTTTGCTGGGGAGTGTACGCGGGTGCATACGCAGTAAATCGGCAATAAGCTGCCCAATATCTTCCGGTTGTATTTTCCAGGCATCGGCCTCAGAAGGGGTGTGGTCATTAAAATGACTCGCTACTGATCCCGGCATGATCACTGTAGTTTTAATATCATACGGCCGAAGGTCCAGCATGGCTGCCTGCGTAAACCCTACCACACCAAACTTAGATGCGTTGTATCCGGCACCTTTGGGAAAGAAATTGGCACCCGCCAGGCTGGCCAGTGTCATATAGTACCCTTTAGAAGCCTTTAGGGCCTCTACCGAGGCTTTTAAGGTATAAAACACCCCGGTAAGATTGGTGTCTATCATTTGCTGCCATTGTGCAGGCGTCATCTCATCTATGGGCGCGAAATGCCCCAGTCCGGCATTGGCCAGCACCACATCCAGTTGCCCCCAGGTATCCAAAATAGCTTGTACTGCTGCCTGTTCTTCTTTCAGTTGGGTTACATCACTGCCCAATCCCAATACTCGCGAAGCATTATCCGTAAGCTGGCGTGCAGCCGTTTCTGCATCTTTCCGGTTACGTCCGCTAATCGCTACCCGCATGCCGGCATCCAATAATACTTTGGCTACCCCAAAACCAATACCTTTGGTGCCTCCGGTTATATAGACTACTTTGTTCTCTAATGCCATGATCTTGTTTTTGTGATAAAGGTAAGGAAATCGTAAAATAAAATCCTCCCCGTGTTGGGAGAGGGTTGGTAGGTGTGTTTTTAGAAATGGGCAAAGAAGAGCCGGGTAAAGGTAGGGGTGGCTTTAATAGCTGCTTTTTGAAATAAACATCATGTTAAAATGCAGCTATTGCTATTACTATTTTGTTGGAATTGTTGGTAACCCGCAGGGTTATCAATGATTTCAATAAAACCATAGTTCAGGAACTACAAATCAACAACACTTTATATTTCTACTTCCTCAGTACCTTCCTCAATATCTTCGTCCTCATCATCTTCTTCATCCAATGGGTTTTCTTCTTGCTCTCGGCTACAAATACTGGAATACGTCTTTCTTGATTGTTCATCCCAAAAGATCAACCGCTCTTTCTTGAATTCCTTAATTATGTCAAAATAGGATGTTATCATTTTTTTACTCACTGCGATCACCAATACATTTGTAGTACGCGTAAGTATGGTGTAGACAAATTCCTCAACTTCATTAGTAGTATTGACAGGGGCTAACGTATCCCAAGTAACAAAGGGTTTCTCCATACCCTTAATTTTTTGGACAATATGTCCTTCCCTTTGTAAGCCAACCTTAAACAATGACAATAAAAAGTTTGACCGCTTTTCCATAACATCCACTTTTTCAATACGGTTATCGTAACTCTTATAGGCTTCAAAGACCTCTTTGATCTTTAAAGCAAGTTCACGTGGTTCTTTGTTATAAATGAAGATAGGTCTAGACCCTGGTGGTGCACCTTTGTAAGGAATGATTTCAAAAACCTCAGTGTTTTCAGCATTCGCGAACTTTTCTTTAATTCTTTCTGAAAGAGGCTTAATGCATTCTCCTACTCTAAAAGGCAAGCGAAATGATCCTCTCAAGAGAATTCTATTAAAGCGTCTCATTTCTTTCTCTCTTGGACGGGGTGGAGTGCGGGCTGTTGTTCCTATGTTGATTGACTGCGCTAAGTCACCAGCTACAGTCAGTCTATTGGGATTCTCGAGCAATGCATAAAATATATCGTAATCAGCGCGGCAACAATCCTGTAATTCATCTACTAAAACATGCGTGAACTTGCCAGCTCCGCCATTGCCTTTATTTAACTTATTGAGAAATCGTTCTCTCCTGATGATGAAGGATTCGCATTGATCTCCGGCTAATAAGGATTTATACCTTCTGAAAATATTAACTACAATTTCCCTTCTTTTCTTGCCACGTTGTAGTTGGGGCTTGGCACCTCGTCCTGTCCTAGGCACCTGTAGATATGTTTTATTCGTATGACATTGCATACCGTACTTTACACGGTGGTATTCTTCCAGTAAGAACTCCTCATCTAGAATACTCTTATATTTACCAGTAGCAAGTCGTTTTTCCTTTGTTATAAGTTGAGCAGCTTCTCTCATTTTTCCTAAATGATATTGCTCATAATCATCTCCTTTCCAGGGTTTTTTGCCGACAACACCACCTATTTTTGTGGGTAAAACATCAAAATGCATGATCGTGATGTTGGGTCTGTTTGATCCTTTAAAAGTGAAGTAACTATGCTGAGAAGCTTTACCTTTCCAGTAATCATAACCTCTGTCGAATTTGGTTTTGTCAGAAAGGATGGCTTCCAGCCAATCACCCAAATATTTTACAAGGTCTTTATTGAATGTGGTCAGCAAAATATTGAGCTTGGGGTTGAATTCATTTCCCTTCTGTTCTACAATATTTTTAACTTTTTCGGTAAGTACTACACTCTTTCCACATCCAGCCGGGCCAATAATTACGACTGGGCTCCGACTAATGGCAGCAGCTCTTTCTTGTTCATCGGTAAGCTGTATTTTCTTTCGGTCTTTTTCTGCTTTTTGATAAATGTCATATTTTTTGGGAAAAGCAAGACCCAAGCCTATTTGTTTCGGTTCTAAAACTCTACCATGCCAAGCTTTATCATCCCATTTGGGTAGGCCATAGAAACGTAGACCTTTCTCATTAAATCTGTTTCGAATATTTCGGACGTCAGTCATTTGTCCCGAAAAAATGGCTTTTGAAAAATCGTTACTTCTTATATTATATTCTTCTTCAGCAAGGCTATCAGCTACTTTATCAATGAGGTGTCGTTTCTGCCAGTTCCCTAGCAGTATAATCTTTTGCGGTTTGTATTTCTCAGCAAGTTCCTTAAATGCATCGGCTATTAATTCCTGATTTTCAGAATGATCGAATAAATAGCTGGCACAAAGCCACACATTATTGAATTCTCTATCCTCTGTATTTACCCACGATATCAATTTATAATCAACATCAATATCTTTTGCATTCGGATAGGCATTGACGAATTGAGGCCATAGGTAATCACGACTGTAAGCCAGCATGAACGGACTAGAATCAATGTTAATTATCTTGACTTGTGGCACGGTTAGCCTCAATGCTTTCATGGCAAGATATGCTAACCCTACTGCCCATTGAATGGCTCCTGTACCAGCACCCAAGTCAAAAACCTCTAATCGTTTCTCATTTTTTGACTCAAGGAGTAAGCGGATATAAAAATCAAGCATGCCGTTCAAGCGCCTACCATGATACCATAGAGAATATGAAAACCCGATAGTCGGCCGATCATAACAAAGGTCACCACCTTTGCTTAATATGCCCATTTCCGAAATTGTCTCATTGACATCAAACGTGAAATAGGGTAAGGATTTATGGTCTTTATAATATTCCTTTGCAGCATTAGCAATGCATTGGTCAAGCAAAGCTTGCTCCCCAAGAATCCATCTTTTTATATCATTATATCCGCTGCTCATATTGGGGCGAAACCTTCTTTTCCAATACCTATTTCAGGGATATGTTTTCGCATCACTTCTAATACGTCCCGGTATTTTTGATCATTCCAACTGAAGTGCTCAATGATCTTCATGGCTTCCTCCCGTGTGCCTGCTACAAACTTTCCCTTTTCGGCATGAAAGGGTTGTATGATGAAACGCTTTACTCCGGTTGCTTTTAATGCCTGGGCAAACGTTTCTGCATCTTCCACGGGAAGCAGGGGGGTTAAAGTAATGCAGGATTGAATACCAGCTTCGGCTAATTCTGAGATAGCTTTTAATCTAATTTTATTAGATGGGCATTGCGGTTCAAAAGCTTTCCTTACTGATTCGCTGTCGGTAGTAATCGTCATATTGACCTGAAGAGTTGAAAACTTACTGAATAGATCAATATCCCTTGTCACCATAGGGCTACGTGTTTGTATTACTAATCGGGGTTCATGATAAGCAGCCAATTCTTTCAACAAGCTCCGAGTCAATTCCAATTCCTTTTCAACAGGCTGATAGGGATCGGTTACACTACCTAGGTAAATGGATTTATTTTTTAAGGGTCGTTTTCTCTTTTTGATGAGCATAGCCAGTGCATTCTCCTTTACATTTACCCATTGCCCCCATTGCTCTTTCAGAGTGTTATCACGAGCGAAGAAAGCCGCATAGCAATATGTACAACCGAAAGAACAACCGGAATAAGGATTCATAGTGAAATCATAATCACCCATAAAACCACTGGCCTTTGTTAGAATGCTCGAAACAGTTTTGTAATGGACATTTGCCTTTCCTATTCGAGATCGCTTAGATTCGTTTTCTTCATCAAACAGACCTCTTTGAATTGGCTCTGAATCCGGCTCCTTGGAATTTTTATGAGGTCTCTTTTTCTCTTTCATGAATGCACAATAGGAATTATTTAGATATAGTACCGAAACTGTCTCATTTCAGACTGCCATTCAGATGTAGCCGTCAGGATGTTTCCAATAAGATCCGAGAAACGAAGTGTTACGGGTAACCCATCACCATAAACGCAAGCATTGTAATTGAGCTTTGTGAGTGCGAGAACATCCTTCAATACAGTCTTTATATCCTCATTCCCTCTGTTGATCTCTACGTACAAAGGGTTAGCAATTTCCAAGTGGTTGGTTGAATCAATACGTGGAATATAGCCTCTCGTAAACAGGTATGCGCTCTGGTCGTCCACAATCCAGCCCAAGCCTCTCATTACTCCGTATTCACACTTCTGTCCATTAGTATCCTTAAACAGCTTCAAACGTTTTCTTGGGTCGCTACGGGTATCCTTTATGACAATTCCATTCAGGCTTGTTTCCGCCCCTCTAATGTCAACGGCATTTTGAAAGCCCCGCCATTCCTCATCATTAAACCTAACTTTTCCATGAACGAATAATTGAGCCGGATAACTTCCACGTTTATCTTTAAAATCATCCAGAGCCATGCCCAGCAAGTGTTCCGCATTGGTCGCATCTAAATGGTAATCAGGGCTATTCTCGCTTTTAAACAAGCCAATATTTCCTCTGAAAATTGTCCCGTCCCCATCCTTTAAGAACATTTGGGCAGCACTGCACACACTGGAATTTTCAGCCTTTTCACTTATACGCTTGAACACTAACCCCACATAGCAGACCTCATCCCGGATGGAATTTAAAGCCCACGGTAATTTGCCCAACTTATAATAAACAGCCACAGATTGTGTCCATGCCAAATGCGCTTTAATGTCATCTGTGTATTTCTTGTTTAGTAGCTTATCTCGAAAATTCAGGGTAGTTTCTACAATAACCTGTATCGGTGTTTCCACCCGCTCCTGCAATAGTCGCGCCTTTAATAAATTGTGGAAATCAGAGGAATCATCTTTTAGCGCATCCAGTTCACGCAATTCATCATCAAAATCCTGAAACATTCCTATCTGCCCTTGATTCAGCGCGTCAATTTTGCTTTGAAGTTTCTTTGAAATATCCAGCCCTTTTGAGCCAAATCGACAATGCAGGTAAATGTCTCTCGGTACGACCACAAACCATATATCAAGCCGCACATCTTCATCCTTTCGAGCCTTGAGAACCTTGGAAGCGTATAACTCTACAATCTTGTTTGTCCGTTTCTTTTTTACCTTTTCCTTCAGCAGATCAGCCAATTCTTTGTCGTCAATCTGGATGGATAGTTCAGGAGTTGGGTTCCACTTTACGCCAAAAGTCGCTTCAAAGCCTGGAAAACTTGGCCGCTGACTTTCAATCTCAATCTCATTCCCGTACATCTTCTTTTTTGAGATCATAGGGGATTGTAAAGATTTGACGAACTCTGAATAACTGGTTATTCCTTCTTTCGTTCCAATTACCCCCGCTTTAAGCGATAAGCTATCAAACTTCTCGTTTGGGCCAAACAAAAGAAGCCCGTCCCTCGGGTCGTCTGCCTTTTGCCCACTGCCGAAAGTCAGCTCCGGCTCTGTCATATAAACCAGGTTACTAACTTTCTTCATAAGTGTGTCTTGACCGGAATGTTACCGGTCTAATGTCTATTACAATGTTTTCCCTTCCAGCCGGAACGATCAGTTCCAAGTCATTTGAAAAGCCAGAAGCCAGATAAAGGGATGCAAGTATTCTTTCATACCAATCTCGGTTAAACCACTCCTTTGGAATAGATCGTCTGGCCTTTATTTGGGCATCTTTATCAAGAAGTCCATTTTCATCAGATACCACCAAATGGTAATGAGTTAACAAATGCGGGAATGGGTGCAACTGAAAAAGGAAGCTAAGGCCAAAACGCCATTTCTGTTTTCCAGCTTTTGAATAAATACGTCTTCCACGCTTTTTAAATGGCTTCAACGAAATATACGCGTCCTTTTTTTCGCCATATTTTGGATAGAATATTTTCTTCTTGCCAGACCCTCTGTAACATCCGAAGTTCTCCAACTGCTCAAAGTGGTCATTAATTGAATAATTGAGTAGCCGTACCAGCTTCTGCGGTGCATCTTTAATCTCATGGCCATCACCGAGGGTGATTGTTTCAAACTCGCCAAAGTCTTTTGTTTCAACAGCTTCTGAATAGCTGTACTTAAAGTCTAAACCCGCATCTAAGAAGAACCCCAAAATGTAATCACCATCTCTCACAAAAGGGAAAGGAATTAGCTTATACAAGCTCTTTTCCTCACCCAGAAACTTGTAAACAAATACGGTTTGGGGGTAAGTCACTCGAAACCAATTCGAGCCATAATATTCATCCCTCTTGATAACCTTGCCCTGAATTTTCTGGTACTCATGCCACTGTTTCAGGACATTGTCGTCTGATACTCCTTTCTCAACTCCCTGTTCCTCCAACTCGCTGGTTAACTCTTGTAACCCCTCGCCCCAATTCTTACTAAAGTCGATGGTGTCCAATGGCAAAATATTCAACGGAAAGTCGTCATAACTGGAATCATCTATTTTGATTGGAAGTATATACTTGTCTATTTGCTTCGACAAAGTTTTGGCCAAAGTAACTTCGCTGTAAACCCCGGTATTCCGGTTGCGCGATTTGTCAATGTAGGTTTGCGAAACAAGCGCAATGAACCGTATCGAATCATCACGCATCTTTAACTCTATTTCATTCCAAAAACTGCTGCCCGCCCGAAGGTTCTTTACATCTACCCATACTTCATAGCCCAACAGCCGCAGCTTTGACGCAAGCCAACCCGCCAAATAATTATCCTCGGGTGCTGCATGACTAATGAACAGAAGTTTTTTGGACATATTTTAAGCTCAATCTCATATTAATTGGGGCGTGCCCCTCGTTCCTCGGGTCGGGCTTTCCGCTATATCTTTTGCTTTCGCAAAAGGATGCCGCTGCAATCCCTATCGTAGGTATCAGCCTTTAGTAGGCACTAACAATTCTCGAATATCTACATCGAGTGCCAAAGCAATTTCACGAAGTCGTTTTAAGGCCAGCTGACTATCATTATTGTAAACTTTTGCAATGGTGATAGGAGCCTTTTCAACCATTTCAGTTAATTATTTAACAAAGTTTTTCCTATAAGTGTCTTTGGCCTTATTTTAACTACATTACGACTTTTTGCAACTACATGTAGTTCAAAACTTTTACTTTTTTTAGCAATCCTCTTTTTATGATAATTTCTTTTCTCTTAAATAATAAAATTTTTACAAAATAATAATTTCTTGTATTATCAAAAAACTATTTGTTGATTAATGCTGATTTAAGCAAAATAATCACTTCCGTTCAATTAAAAAACTTTAATTCACACATACTTTTCATTAGAAAGATAATAAAAAAACCCTCCCGTGTCGGGAGGGTTTTGGTGGAGCATAACGGATTCGAACCCCTGCCTTGCCGGCAGGCAGGGATGACCTCCTGTTTAGAAAACAGAAACTCTAAACTAAATTAGTTAGTGCCTATGTAAGTTACGGGCCCGCCACTCACGGCCCGCACCCGATTTTAAATACTTTTCACGTTTTCGGGCTTCCTGCCTGCTTTCATATACCTCTGAATATATTAATTTCCACGGCCGGAATGCTTTTGTAGATTTGGAAGCGCCTGCATTGTGTTGTTGTAACCGACGTTCAATATCGGTACACATACCTACATAGTACTTGTCAAAATCGTTACTGTAAAGAATATATACCATATACATAAAGCAGAAGGTTTTTCTTTAATAAAAAAACCCTCCCGTGTGGGGAGGGTTTTGGTGGAGCATAACGGATTCGAACCGATGACCTCTACGCTGCCAGCGTAGCGCTCTAGCCAGCTGAGCTAATGCCCCTTTTATAGGTTACATTTTACCACGCAATACCAGTACCGGTACATTGCAGTGGAATTCGCGCTTCAAAATTATATTTTTTTCCCAAAGTTTGGTAAAAAAACCGCGTTTTCTTCTAAAAACACATAACATTTCGGGTTTTTGCACCTGAAAATGTTCCAATACTCCCTGAAACGTCGTAGCATTTTCGGTAGTGGTTAATTTTTCGCTTAACCCTTTCAGGTCTTCATTCAGTAAGAGATCTTCCTCTTTATGTTTGGGTGTTTTTACAAACAACAAATGTACTTCGGCATTAAATATCCTGCTCAACTGCTTTAAAGGTTCCAATACCCATTTTCGTTTCATGATCCCGCTTCTAAAAGCGGTTAATATGGTTTTTGGAACTTTAAATGTATAATTTTCGGGAACTATCAATGCCGGTACTTCCATTTGCTTAATAATACTACCGGAAACCGCACCGAGATAGTTCTCATTTTTAATATCACTATTGGAAGAGACCACTACAAGATCAATATCCAGTTCTTTACTTAAACTGCCAATAAGATCATTAAGGTTTCCTTTGGCGGTTACGGTAATTACCTGTACATCCCGCCTGTTCACCTGCTCGGTAAAACTTTTGGCATATTCTTTGGTTTCGCGCTCTATAATGGCCTCTACCTTTAAAATGCTGCCGGCACGGGAAACCACATTATAATCTGCCAGTACATATACGTTCCCCTTGATAACCTCTGCAAGGTCTATGGCATACTGAAGGGTATGCTGCGGATTTTGTGAAGCTGCCAGGGGTACCAGTATATTTTTCATTACCAGAGATGGTTTTTTTTACTTTTACGAGGCCAAAAATACATAAAAAGAATCAAATAACATACAGATAAAAAAGGCGTAGGTAAAAGATGTTCCCCATTATTCTCACCATGAGAAAACCGGCAACTAAAGGCTATTTTTCTTCCCCCACAAAGCACCCCCATTTTTGTTTGTTATAAAAAAATACTTGCTTCTTAACGGTATTCGGGATTTTCAAAGTTCCACCGGGCACCATCGTCCCAGTCTGTACGTGAATTACCGTAGCTGGGATATCCTCCGTGGCTTTTAAGCATATGTGCCAGGTGCAGCAGGTTATAGGTCATAAAAGTAAGGTTGCGATTGGTAAAATCATTTTCGCGCCCTCCGGAGCCTTCATCCAGATAACTGGGGCCAGGGCCTATTTCTCCCAGCCATCCGCAATCGGCCTGGGGAGGTACCGTATATCCTATATGCTGTAAGGCGTATAAAAGGCCCATAGCACAATGTTTTACCCCATCTTCATTTCCGGTGATCACACAACCCCCTGCTTTCCCATAATACAAATACTGCCCTTTTTCATTGAGTTTTCCGCTCATGCTGTACAAACGCTCTATTAGTTGCGTAGCAATGGATGAACGCTCTCCCAGCCAGATAGGGGTGCCGATTACAAGAATATCGGCCGCAAAGATCCTCTTGAACAATACGGGCCATTCATCTTTTTCCCAACCATGTGCCGTCATATCCGGATACACCCCAAAAGCTACTTCGTGATCTGCCAGGCGAATAGTGTCTATCTGAACTCCTTCTTTTTCCATGATATTTACAGAAAGTTGCATAAGGCCTTCGGTATGGCTCAATTGAGGTGACTTTTTAAGAGTGCAGTTTACGAATACGGCACTCAGACCGGAGAAATCGTGTTTTTGCATGATGGTTTGTTTTCGAGTTAGTTTATCGATTTCTAAAAGTCTTACTTTTTTTCCAAAAAGGCAAATATGCCAACCTCATCTAAAAAGACGGGGTATCTGAAAACCAAAAACAAAACCTTCCCCCGTAGTATCACCCACCAGGGAAGGTATATTACAAGAGTTGCTGTTTAAAAATGATTAGTAAGCACCTACCTTAGCAGGTTTTGCAAGGCGGTATAATTCTTTTTGCTGACTCTGCTCAAACGTAAAGTTGTCTGAATTAAGGCGCCATTGTGTGATGACGTGATAACCGCCCTTTACTGCCTCGGTATATGCCTGTTGCGCAGTTTGATAATCACTTTCAAATTTGGCACCGTAGGCCAACAGTTCTTTCTTAATGCCTGCATTAATAAAAAGATTGGCAGGGGAGAACCCGGAATACAACTGTACATTTACAAAGTCAAAATACGTATTTACCGTTTGGGCATCCAGACGCCCTACTTCGGCAGGAGAAAGAGTGAGATAGTACTTTTTACCTTGCTTTTTAAACTGTTCGCCAATAGCGGTAAACAATAACTTGAACTGATGCTGTGTAATGGAACCGGAAATAGGCGATTCCCAGTCAATGTCAAACCCGTCAAGGTCATATGCCTTCATATAGGCTATAAGGTTGGCTGCAAAATGATCAGCATTCTCCTGATCGGTATATGATGTATTAGAAAAAATATCTGAAAGTACATTTGGGTTACCCCATTCTAACGTCACGGCAATTTTAATATTTGGGTTGTTCTGGCGGGCATCATGAAGAATATAGTCCATATAATCCTGATTGGTAAGCCCGCCCGGATGACTGCCGTCACCCATACGAATGGTATATGAATTTCCATTCCCTGCCGGTACAGTTTTGAGTCCGGTAGGAGTGGTGGTCACAAAACACAGGTAGAGAATATCTACCGCTTTATATACATTATTAGTGATAAGTTCCTGATAGCTGCTACCGGGATCCTTATAGCTAAGACGATGACCGTTTACGACGGGTTCATCTTCATTGAGAAAGATCCATGCATTCACCAGATCAATTGATGTTTTCATAAGAATTTAGGTTTTTATAGTTACGGGCCCTGCTTACAGGGCCCGGTTTGTTTTGGAAATTTCTGATAAAAGGTATCCTGTTAAGGGATACTCTTATACCTTTCGGGGTTCCCGTTATCGTTTCCCGTGAGAAGGCTGTACTCCTTTTCTAATTCGTTCCTGTATTTGTTCCTGATCGGGAATATGTCTTGTAAATACATCCTTATTGACCAATGTAGATTTCCAGTCGCTACTCACCTCGGTTTCCTGAGTAAGCAGCCAGGTGGTGACAATGATCTCTTCGCCGTCAATACTTTGATATTGTCCACTCCAGGTGGTGACAGATTTTGAATTTCCGTAATCATTTTGCCAGACCACTACAAAACCTACTGCCTGGCTCCCGCCACTTTGCGCATCTGTTCTCCCTACAAGGTTGTAAGTGCCTGAGGCATCACCTACAGCAGTTTGGTATGTTCCGGTTATAGAATTCCCGTTGGTAGTAAGGGTCATACACGACCCCAGTTCATTAAACCATTCTCCATCTAAGCTCATGATATATACAATTATTTAATAATTCTTTTTACAAGAAACTATTCAAATATATTTATATTTTTTCTTACAAATAAGCGTATAAATACCTGATTCATAAAACATCTTTGGGTAAGTATATGCTTTTCTATTGCCAAAGAGCGGTATTTAAGAAAACCATTTTATATTTATACACTGCTTTTTTAAGAAAGCCAGTATAAATTCTTTACATCTGTAAAACACACTAATTATTAAACATATATACTTTATGCCACTAGTTACACCTTTAACGCCTGATCATGACCCGGATACACGGGCCCTTGCCGAATTTTTTAATGAGACCCTGGGGTTCTGCCCTAATTCTGTATTGACTATGCAGCGCAGGCCGGCTATTTCCCGGGCCTTCATTAATCTTAACAAAGCAGTAATGGCCAATGAGGGCAGAGTAACGTCTTCCCTTAAGCGTATGATCGCCTGGGTAAGCAGCAATGCTACCGGTTGCCGGTATTGCCAGGCTCATGCCATACGTGCAGCAGAACGATACGGTGCCGAACAGGAGCAACTGGACCATATTTGGGAATACAAAACCCATCCTGCATTTTCAGATGCTGAGCGTGCCGCTCTGGACTTTTCACTGGCGGCTTCGGTAGTTCCCAATCAGGTAGATGAAACTATAAAAGCCGAGCTTTACAAATACTGGAACGAAGGAGAAGTAGTAGAAATGCTGGGAGTGATCGCCTTGTTTGGGTATCTGAACCGCTGGAACGACAGTATGGGTACCACTCTGGAAGAAGGCGCTATTGAAAGCGGAGAAAAGTACCTGGGTAAAGGTGGCTGGGAAGTGGGTAAACATCAGTAAATCTTTATTTTTTTCCGGCTACTACCAGTACCAGTTCTCCTTTTGGCGGGTATTCCTCAAAATGGGTAAGCATCTCAGCTACCGTACCTCTCAGGGTTTCTTCATGAAGTTTGGTGAGTTCGCGGGAAACGGCCATTTTGCGGTCTTCTCCCATACAAACCGCAAGATCTTTTAGGGTTTTTACCAGCTTATGGGGCGATTCGTAAAAAATCAGGGTACGCGTTTCTTCGGCCAAAAATGTAAGACGGGTCTGGCGACCTTTTTTTACAGGAAGGAACCCTTCAAAAACAAAGCGGTCATTAGGCAGGCCACTGTTTACCAGTGCAGGTACAAAAGCTGTAGCTCCGGGAAGACAATCTACAGTTACACCTGCTTCTATACAGGCACGGGTAAGTAAAAACCCCGGGTCTGAAATGGCAGGTGTACCGGCATCACTAATAAGGGCCAGGGTTTCCCCACTGGTTATACGTGCTACCAGTGATGCCACGGTTTTATGCTCATTATGCATATGGTGGCTCTGCATAGGGGTATCAATATCAAAATGCTTTAAAAGTTTTCCGCTTTTTCGGGTGTCTTCGGCCAGGATCAGATCGGCCTCTTTTAAAACGCGAATGCCCCTCAGGGTCATATCTTCCAAATTACCAACAGGGGTAGGTACCAGATAGAGTTTAGCCATTTACGAACGTACTTTTTTTCCTAAAAAACAGGAAATGAGCAGAAGAATAAGAGCTACGAGTGCCGGCCGTTACTCTGCTTTGTCCTATGGTTTCGTGTGCAAAACACGCCAGTACAAAATCAAAGAAAAAACCGGTATAGACCCATTCTTTAAGTGCTTTCCACTTAGGGTACCATATTACCGGAAGCCCCGGCATCTTGGCAACTGCCAGCGGATAAATAATATAAACCGGATAGCCCATATTGGTAAAGGCTTCGGGAACAGCAGCGTGATCACTAAAATACATGAATACCGAAAAAAGCATAAACAGAGTAAACAGGCCGGTAGCCAGCCGGTATATTATACGTTGTAGCTTCATGTTCTATAGTTTAAACCGGGATAGAAAAGCAACTGAAGCATTATTTCCCTGTGTTATGAAAACTTATTTTGTACGATCTCCAGAAAACGCTCTTCGTAAATATCTTTATTCTGCCAGTGATTGTAATCGGGCTTTACCATCGTATTAATAAAAGTAAGAGCTTCTTCCAGGTTTTGTTTAGTATTCAATTGAGAGATCACCCGGTTGTAATCTTCCATACTTTCATTAAACAGGTGTTTTACAAAAGCAATACGGTCGTTCAAACCAATATTAAGACTTTGATTAAGTGTATCGTTTAACGAACGGGTCTTAGTTTCAGTTATGGTATCCCGCTTCGTAAAATCGGGCGTAATGATCTGGGATTCCCGCTTTACAAAAGTAGGTTCCGGAAGAATATCAGATAGAATGTCCTGCAATGATTCTTCGCGAGGCATTTCAGCTACCATATCTTTTATCGTATCCATTACCGGAATAATAATATCTTCTTCATGCGGATTGTTCTCCGGTACCCGCTTGTTACTGTCCATAACCTTATTGGCCAGTTCTTCAAATTTTGAGATCACCTCACTTTTACCCACCAGGGGTTTCAGGTCACCAAAATGCTCTTCTACAAACCTCAGGATAGTGAGTTGTTCATATACCTTTTTGGCTTCTTCCTGTAACGCAATAATGTCTTCTCTTCCTTTAAGCCTCAGAATTTTATGGGCTATACTTACTAATTGGGATTCCAGTTTCTTTTTCATGTATTTTTAAGATTTGGCACAGGCCCTTTTGTTTTATATCTGTATTTTCTAAACTGCTCTACGTATCGTCAAAAACCGTTCCGAAGTTTACCCCTTTTTGCTTTTAAATATTTTAGCGCCTTCCCTACATTTGTAACGAATTTAACTTATGTTTGTTTAAAAGATGTAGAGAAAACAAAGCTGTTTCTGTTTACGTCCTGAAAATTACGAAATGTTTCTCGAAAATACGGTAAATCATAAAGAGCAATTTGGCTGGATTGAGGTTATTTGCGGATCTATGTTCTCCGGAAAGACCGAAGAGCTTATTCGCAGGCTCAAACGCGCTCAGTTTGCCCGTCAGAAAGTGGAGATCTTTAAACCCGCTCTCGATGTGAGGTATGACGATGACCTGGTAGTTTCTCACGATGCGAACGAAATTCGTTCTACCCCCGTACCTGCAGCGGCCAACATCCCTATTCTGGCAGATAGCTGCGATGTGGTAGGCATTGATGAGGCCCAGTTTTTTGACGATGAGATCGTTTCAGTTTGTAATGATCTTGCCAATAAAGGCATACGGGTTATTGTAGCAGGGCTCGATATGGATTTTAAAGGCAATCCTTTTGGCCCCATGCCGGCACTTATGGCCACAGCAGAATACGTAACCAAAGTACATGCCGTGTGTACCCGTACCGGAAACCTGGCACATTACAGTTATCGAAAAGCCAATACCGACAAGCTGGTACTTCTCGGGGAAACCGAAGCGTATGAGCCGTTGAGCCGGGCCGCATTTTACAAAGCCATGCTTCGGGACCGGGTACGTAAAATACAGGTAAATGACCCGGAAGACGTTCCTTCTAAAAAGGATAAATAACCTTTGTATATGCCCGGAGTAACCGAAACCGTTCTTGAAATAAACCTGAAGGCACTTAAGCACAATCTCGATTTTCTGAGATCGCACCTTGCCCCCGATACCCTTTTTATGGCCGTAGTAAAAGCTGCTGCGTACGGTAATGATGCCGTTACTATTGCCCGGTATCTGGAAAACCAGGGAGTGCATTATTTTTCTGTGGCTTACGTGAGTGAAGGAGTTATCCTTAGAAAAGCCGGGATCACCACACCCATACTGGTATTGCACCCGCAAGAAACACATCTGGAAAGCCTGTTGGAGCACTGCCTGGAACCGGGTATTTACAGTTGGCGTATTCTTGAGGCATTTGCAGAACTTGCCCGTATAAAAAACCAAAAAAGCTACCCGGTACACTTCAAGTTCAATACAGGATTAAACCGCCTCGGGTTTTCTGAAAACGACACACCCGAACTGGCAAAATTTATAAAAAGCAATACACAAATAGCAGTAAAATCACTTTTCTCGCATCTTGCTGCTTCTGAAGATCCTTCAGAAAAAGAGTTTACGTTAGGACAAATACACCTGTTTAAAAATATCGCGGTACAATTTGAAAAAGAAACGGGTTTTATGCCCATACTGCACCAAACCAATACCTCGGGAATACTCAATTACCCTGAAGCTCATTTTGATATGGTGCGTAGTGGTATTGGCCTTTACGGATATGGCAACCAGCCCGAAAAGGATCGTTTCTTAAAGCCGGTTACCTCTCTGAAAACCGTGATCTCTCAAATACACAAAATAAAGCCAGGTGAAAGTGTAGGTTACAATCGGGCGTTTATCGCTAAAGAACCGGTTACCATAGCCACCCTGCCACTGGGTCATGCCGATGGTATTGGCCGCCAGTACGGGCATGAAAAAGGGTTTGTTACCCTGCATGGGAAAAAGGCTCCCATTGTAGGCAATGTTTGTATGGATATGCTTATGGTAAACGTTACCGGAATACCCTGTAAAGAAGGAGATGAAGTATTGGTTTTTGGCGAAAACCCCTCTGCCCATACCTTTGCCGCAACTGCCAACACCATCTCCTACGAACTTATTACCGGAATTAGTGCCCGGGTTAAGCGCTTATTTATCAGTTAATTTCTTTTGGTAATCTTATTAAGATTTCTTTAACATTTAAGTTTTTTGTTTAAATTAGCCTAACTAACTTAAAACTATAATATTATGGGTTTTTTTAAGGATTTCAAGTCTTTCCTTTTAAAAGGAGATATTGTAAACCTGGCCACTGCCGTAATTGTGGGAGGGGCCTTTGGCAAGATCGTTACCTCCCTTACCAAAGATATTTTAATGCCGCCTATTGGAGTATTGCTGGGCGGGGTAGAATTTACCGAACTGAAGCTTACCGTACAGGAAGCTACGACCAATGCCGCCGGTGAAGCTGTTGAAGCGGTTACTATAAACTACGGTAGTTTTATACAAACTATTTTGGATTTTGTAATTATCGGATTTTGTATTTTTATAGTATTAAAAGCCTACGAAAAAACACAGAAAAAAGAAGAAGAGGCCCCTGCAGCTCCCAAAGGACCCACTCAGGAAGAGCTTCTTACCGAAATACGCGACCTGTTAAAAAAATAACACGCTACACTGCATATTCTAATTTTGTTAAACTTAACCACCTTTCTAAAGGTGGTTTTTTTATGGAAAATAGTTTTTATTTGGCCTATAAGTACTCGTATAATCAGTAGCCAAATAACCCGGCAAGGCCTGACAAATAGATATAAGGCCTACAGGCCGTATTAAGAGGCTTATTGTAAATATAAATTATTGATAATCAAATTAAAAACTCACGCTTTTCTGTAAAGTACTTGTTTGGGGCATTACCCTTGAGAGCAAGATATTAGACCGGCAAGGATAAAGGAAAATATTATAATCTTATTTATCATCTATTACAATCTTTATCTGGCTTCCTTCAGATAAGTTATGTACTTGTTTTGCAATACTGGCATTAAACGAAAGATTTTCCTTGTAATCTTTAAGAACTAAATTAATCATACTATAATCACCTCCTAAAATAAAAGGGTATTTGGGACAAAGTCTTTTTTCCTTAACTAACTTTTTCCTATCATTATCATTTAAATCATATGCTAAAGATTCTCCATTATAATAATCCAAATCTTTATACAATAAATCTAGCCACTCTTTAAAACTATCTGCTAAAACCTCTTTTTGAGCAGATTCTATATTGAAAAAAATGATTTTTGTATTCTCAAACGCAAAAGCATTTCCAAAAATATCTTGACCAAAATAATGAAGCCCATTAGCTAAGTTTTGATAATATTTTTTAAAAAGCTCATTCATATGAATAATGTTAAACTGGCTTTCCTGATCGCTAAAGCCAAATAAAACCATTGAATTGTGATAAAAATACCCCCCATTATGTACTTTTATAAAATTTAAATACAACTCGTCAGTAATATTGTTAAGCTGATTGCTATAAATAAAATCTTTTCGTTCTACTTTAAAACTTTCATTTTGCATTAATTCATCGTATTTCATTTATCTACTGTGTTTTATCAAAATTTTTTGGTACGATTCTAATTTTATCTCCTGGTTTTATATCCATTCTTTTTCAATTGTTACCCTAAAGAACCTCCTGCGCCTCTATTGAGAGCTTATTCATTTTATAATACAATGTTCAATAACTTATTAAGTGCTTTTTTAAAGTGCCTAGTCATTGCCTAAAAAAATCTAAGAGCTGGTTAGCATTATATAATCTCCCCATTGAATACTTAAAATTATCTTTCTTATTATCTTCAAAAAAACTTGCGCTTATACCTTCTTCATCATGACCCTTTATATTAACAAGATAATTGTTTTCACTAGTAAATAAAGTAACATTACAAATAGTTTTGGCTCCGTGAAGTCTTTTACCTTTTATTAGCATATAGCTATCAAAACTTTCAAGATAAGTTTTCAGCTCATTTATTGACTTATCATCTAATGAATAAGTATTTGCAGGAGCCTTATACTTAACTATTACACTATCTATTTTGATACCCTTAAAAGGATATTGTTTTTTAATATGATCTGTCTCTTGTGTTTTGCAATGATTAAATATCAAAACAAACATGGATAAAAAAATAAAAAATTTCATATATACTATTATTAAATCTAAATATTTCTCTAGGTTGCCCCATCCCCCTTTCAATACGGAGTTTACTTTCTGTATACTAGCACCATCGCCATGAAGCCTTACCCTTTTTACACAAGCATCAAATAAAAAATATTCCTATTTATCCCATTTACTTGATTCCATCCATTTGGTTTTCCATTCTGTCGGAAAGTATTTGCTATTTCTTGTCTCATATGAAAGTTTTGTATAAAAAATTTTATCCCTTACACCTTCAGGAGTAATTAAAAAAACAAAGTTTTCGTTCTTTGGTTTGATAATACTATCGCCTTTATTTGCTCTATTGACAATTTCTTGATTAGGGCTTATTTTGATTTCTTCACCTCCCATTACTTTTATTCTTAAATGAGTAGGAGGTGTATTTCTCACAGAGAATTTTTCTATAATTACTCCACGATACTCTTCTCTTATTTCCGCAACTTTTAATCTTATATTTCCTTTTTCTTTCAATAATGGAAAAATAAAAAAGCCACCCACAAAGAATACAATTGCAATAAAAAAAACTGACAAAACTATTTTATTTATCTTTCTCACTATGAATTAGTGTTTTTATAATACACTAGCTTTCAATAACTAATTATACACTTTTTTTAAAAAGGACCCATTTACTTAAACTGCTATATTATCTAGTACAAAGCTTGCCTTCCATCGAACTTTCCTCTCCATTTATAGATAAAGTTGAAACATAATAATGACACTTACCCTCTATTCTTACTATTCGAGTCAATACTCCACCATTCTCATTAATAATTTTTTGTGTGTCCGATAGTTCCATTTTTGTTTCGTCATATTTCAAACGGTAGGTACAATCATCAATCCATTCTATAATTTCATGAAGTGAATTAGTTGAAAAATTAATTTCTTTAGCAACCTCGGGTAACTCAACCACTTCTTCAACTTGCTGATATCTTTTTCTGGTTACTTTCCACTTCATAATGACTGGTTTTGAGATTTCGGCATAGAACACACCGTCTCTAAAATTGCTACAATCCAATTCTTGCCCATAAATGCTGGAACTTAGAGATAATAGCAAAAAAAACAACAAAATATTTATCCGATTAAAATAAAACAATTGATTCTTCAAAACTTCTTTTTTCATTTTGATTAAACGATTTTCATAAATTCTATAATAACTAGGTAGCAGCCAATAGCGACTAATCCAAAGCAGAATGTAATGAATTTAAAAGTAAACCCCCCTAAATTATGCTTCCTTCTGTACTCACCATACTTGATAAAAATTACCAATCCTGCTGCAATTAAAGCAAACCCTAGCAATAGATTAAGTGTGTCAATCATTTTATTCTTTTTTCTCTTGAACTTTCTTGTCAATCTTTGGTACAACTACCTGCTCATAAAAAAGTATATGCGAATCAATTACAGATTCTGCAAACTCATTAACATGAGGACTCTGCCTTGCTAATGAACTCAAACCAAAACTTATCCCTTCTATAATAGTCCTTTTTGCAGCACTTCTAACATCGCCCTCTAATAAATCCATAGTGATATTAGTACCCGTACCCAGAGTTGAAATTATTTCACCTGTTCCTGCAACCGCAGGTGCTGCCGGACCTGTAGCCACTGAACTTACTACCATTAAATCACCTGTCAATTCAGCAGCGTCAGCAGTATTTCTCAAATCTTGCTTACCTGGTAAAGCTTGATCAACTTGGGCGGCACCCTCCAATACCACTTCAAAATTAGTATCTATTTGTAGCCCCTGTACCTCGTTACTTTGCGTATTATTCTGTATTTCTCTTGCAGCCATATTGCCACTCATCGCATCATTGAGCATATTTGAACCTCCTGTTACCATTTTATCCGAACCACCAAAAAATTGCGATGCCCTAATAATTAAATCTTGGGCAAACTGTTGGCCTAATAATTCTGCGCCTTCGAGTTCAATTCCCATTCCAAGTTTATTCTCTTGGAACGCATACGTAGAGTTATATACATAATCTTTTGCCAACGGATCTACCTGCCAGAACCTTCCGATGGAGGGGTCGCTCATACGGTACTTCCACTCGTGCGTGTTCAGTCCCAGATCCTCGATGAACTCCTGTCCTTGATAGGTCTTCAGATCGTTCTTTACTCCGCTGATATTCGAGTTGTACCCTTTGTGCTGCAACCCGAAAGGATAGTAGTTCTGCTCCCTGAGTATCTCTGTCGCGGGGTCGATATTGCCGTCATTGTTGTCATCTGAGTAGGTCAACCTTGTGTTGCCCCATACATCAATATAACGGTACACATAGTTGTACCCGCCCTGTTCGTCCGGCTCGACATAGCCCTCTGGGTGGGTTATCTGTTTCAGGTTTCCTCCCTCATAAACGAAGTTCCCCACATAGTCCGTGGTAGTTCCATTGCTGTTCACTTTTTGGAGTTTCGTCCTGTCAGCGGCATAAATATAGTCCAACGTGCCAGCATTACTGCCCATTACGGTTACTTGCATGGGTAAATTGAGATGGTTATAACTTATGTTTACAATATCTTTATTATCATCCCGGGTCATGTTCCCGTTACCATCGTACCAGTACTCGGTAGTGGCTTCGGCTCCATCTCTAAAACCGGTCACTGCACTGGCCCCTATGGCATCATCTACGGCCTGTAACCGGTTGCCCTGGTAGCTATACGTTAGATCATCCATCAATCCAAAACTCAAAGCACTTACGTCCCGATGGCCATTCCTTGTCAGCTTTGTGATATTACCCATTTTGTCGTATTGCACTAAGCCCAGAGTATAGTTGGGATTCGAGTGATTCGCGCTTACCAACCGATTCAACGCATCATATTCATAGCGATAATGTTTCAAAGAACTGTCATCATTGGCGGTACGCCAATGGGTCTCACTAATGTTACAGTTATAAAGCGGGGTGGCCCCAGTCTGCGGGTCGTTATACCCAATGCTAAATTGAAGTTTAGCTTTGATTTATTTCAATGAGTCATCATAAGCCTCTTTTAGAGGTTTATTATAAATATAAGTTATTGATAATCAAATTAAAAAATCAAGCTTTTCTGTAAAGCACCCGTTTGGGACACTACCCATCTGTGCTATTTGCTCTAACTTTCACAATGTTACCTTCAGTAGTGATACCTTGACGGCCAATAACATCTCCATGCTTATTTTTTAGTTCGATCACGTCATCCAATTGTAATCCATCAAAATCATTATTAGCCATATCAAAATCACCATTTTCTTTTCTAAAAATATCAGTATTTCCTTTTGTTGATCTTTCTTTTACCGCTCCATCTATAATATCATCAAAAGACTTAACAACATTATCACAGTTTTTTCAATAGCTCTTTAAATTCATTACTAATATTATCACTTATTTTAATTGTTGTACTTGTGTGTTTGAAATTTAATTTTTCAATTAAAACTGTCTGTTTAAAAACACTGTCATTGATTTGTTCTAAAGACACTATGAAATTTCCTGAAGGGTTACTGATTTTACCTTTATTTCTAAGGACATTGAATTCATAAATTACATAGGAACAATCATCGATCCATTTGAGTTTTTCTATAAACTTAATCCCTAATGTTTCATTTTCTTCCAGTTGAATACTATGGTTGCGTTGGATAGTAGTTTTTCCGGCAAGACTATCCACGGAAATAAATGTCCCTGTTTTTATATTATTACATTGAGAATATGCCTTTGCAGCAAAAATCGACAATGTAATCAGTATCAATAAAGACTTCTTCATTTCAAATAATTTTAGCAAGTTCTTTTGCGATTAAATAAAAACCTATAATAATAAATCCTATCCCGCCACTCCTTAACTTAAATGATAATCCCCCTGAACCATGTTTGCTTTTAAACCTTTCATATCCTACAACTAATGCAATTCCAACAAGTAGTAAAAGAAACCCTATTACTGTATTTAATAAATTCATTAATTCTTAATTTTCCTTTTTCTCATTGACTTTATTTTCAACCATGGGAACTACAACATTTTCATAAAATATAATATGTGTATCTATCACTTGTTCCGCAAACTCGTTCACATGAGGGCTTTGCTTACCTAATGAACTCAATCCTCCACTAATAACTTCTATTATAGCTCTCTTTGCTGCACCTTGAACATTACCTTCACTTAAGTCAAGAACTATGTTTGCCCCTGTGCCAATGGTCGAGATAACCTCTCCGGATCCTGCAACCGCTGGTGCAGCAGGCCCAGTAGCAGGCGAACCGATAACCATTACATCACCGGTCACTTCCATACCATTGGCAACTTCTCTTACTGTTGGTGCACCAGGAATGGCATCATCTACGGCCTGTAACCGGTTGCCCTAATAACTATAGGTAAGATCATCCATCAATCCAAAACTCGAAGCACTTACGTCCCGGTGGCCGTTCCTTGTCAGTTTTGTGATGTTCCCCATTTTGTCATAGGTAATACCACTTACATTATAGTTCCCGGTATTATCGGTAGCCCCGGTAATCCGGTTGAGCGCATCATACGTATAGCGATAATGTTTCAAAGAACTGTCGGTATTGGCGGTATGCCAATGGGTCTCACTAATATTCCCGTTATAAAGCGGGGTGGCCCCAGTCTGCGGGTCGTTATACCTAATGCTAAATTGAAGTATAGCTTTGATTTATTTCAATGAGTCATCATAAGCCTCTTTTAAGAGGTTTATTATAAATATAAATTATTGATAATCAAATTAAAAACTCACGCTTTTCTGTAAAGCACCCGTTTGGAACACTACTATCCTTTTTAAAAGAACCCGTTTTAAACATTACTTTACATATTTTTCTATCAAAACCTTTTTTAAATCTGGAAGAGATAAATAAATTAACTCTGTATCAAAACCACAGGATTTTATAAAATACTTTAGATTTTCTTGATTTATGTCATCCTCTTTTGGGTTGTCCGGGTCAGCTATTAACCCAGTGAATGCTATAAAAAGATAAATATCATTTATCTTTTCTTCAGGTTTATCACAAGCTACAGTAAAGTTGTACAAGAGCTTCCAAAAACTTCCTTTAAAATCAAAAACTTCAGGTTTATCTCTTAAGTACTCTAACCAAGCATTTGCTCTAACTATATCTACACTCTGAACATGTTCAAAAGCATATTTAACGAAGTCGTAGAACTTGGGGGTGTTCTCAAACTGTGTACGAGTAACATTCAACTTAGTATTATTTATTAGTACAATCATGGGAGCCATATCTTTCTTATCTTCAAAACTTAACGAATAAGCTATATCCTTGTAATTCTTAAGTTTTTCGTAAAATGTTTGATTTAACATTGCAATTACAAGATTATTAGACTCTTCATCAAGAAAATAAGAATTTAAAGAATTACTATCATTCTTCAAAAAATGGATTGTAATGTTTATCGTATTCTCAACTTCACTAACAACAACTTCATTATGTAACCCCCAACCATATAGCTCTTTTGCTACTTCATTTTCAAAATTAGTTATTTCTTTTTTTGCACATTGATTACAGCTTGTAGATAATATAATTAGTAAGACTAAAAAGTAATTTGTCATATTTAGATTAAATTTATTCATTGCTTATTATTGTTGGACACCTTTTTTTCTTAAAAATTCATTTCTGCCAGGTATCGTTTTGTCGTTTACTGCCCGTTTTATAGAGTCCTCAGTAGTCATTGGTTTCGCGGTAAAAGTATTCATAGATGCTGAGCCAGAAAAGCATATTCCTCCTAAAAAAAGCCACGACCCTTTTAAAGGTGTGGCTTGTGTTTTAGTGGTTTTTCTTTTTCAATAATTTTCAGATAAAGAAAATATATATTATTATGGAACCTATTGCATAAAGAAAAACCAAAAACCCTCTCAAAACCCATTGCTTTCTGTTTTTTTTACCTTCTATAAATTCAGATTCTATCTTTAAATACTTCTTATTGTGTTCAAATAAAAAGTAATGTCCAATTAAAATTAGAAAGACAAAACCAAGTGATATGTAAAGATTGTCAAATGGGGAAGGCAAAGCTAAACTGAATAGTTTTTCAATAAAAAATTGTACAGAAAAAATTATAGCAATAAGACTAAACGTAATTGCCAAGGTGCTATTAAAAGCCGCCATTTCTTTGTTTTTCCATAGATATCTATTCCACATATATATCCTAAAGTATACGTACTCATAGATGTTTATAATTTTATTCAATTTCTATTTAATTTATATATCTGTTATGAACTAAAATACCATTAGCAAAAAAGGTATTGTTTTTCTTTACATATTTAATATTGTACATCAAAGCTTCTTCTTTTTGATCTTCTATTCTGATGATTTTGGTTTCTTTTAGAGTACCATCATGATAATAATATACTATATCTCCTAACTCTATTTGCTTTATTTCAAAACTTAAATCTTTCTTAGCAAGTTCAACATCATACACAGACCAACCTTTTCCTTTTACAAAAAATGGATGATGAGCAGAAGCAATATTTACATAACCATTATCATACTCCATATATATCTTATTATACTTCTCGTCTTTTTCTGGTACAATTAAAACTTGATCAGCTTCTACTTTCATTGTATTCATATCTACACTCAATATTTCATCTCCAATCTTAATATCCTCAATATTTTTAGATGTGCCGTCTTTTAAAAGTATTTTAGTTCCAGCAACAAAGCAAGTTCTAGTCCAGTCAGGTTTATGAACGGCAGGGTTCATATCGGGGTTAAGTATTAATGATAAGTGTACTCCACCTCCAACTCCCCAACCAATAGGGCCTCCATACATTAGCAAGCTATTTGCAGTTGCTTCCAATTTAGCTTTCTCTTTTCCAAATTGGTCATTATTTTTTGAAGCCTCACGATATTGATATGCATTTATTGCTAAACTTGCTCCTCCTAAAACTTTTCCTAAAATTTTTCCACCCGCTACTTCAGACGCAGTGAGTGCTTCTCCGTGCGCATTAACACCTGATTTTACTGCCTCTCCCAATGTAGCTGTAATTGGGCTAATATAAGTTAAAAATTGATTCATCTCTTCGACGCCATCAAACCCTGTTTTTGAATTATCCTGTATGGTTTCAGAAGTTGCAACAGACGATTTATCACTATCAACTGTAGGCGCATCTATATTAACAACATCACCAACTTCTACGTCAGACATTAGCATTCCATCTGATTCCCTTATATAATTTTCACCTAACTGGCTTTCAACTATCTTGTTAGCTTCTTCTGTAGAAATCCCCGCATCTTTTGCCAGTGTAGCAGCACTGTCTCCTGCTTCCGCAGTCCAGGTACCATCACCATTATTTATCCACCATGGTGCCATCCCATCAGGATCGATAAAATTAACAGGATTATCAAACGCATAGTTATACGGGCTGTGCCTGCGCATCTGCTCGGCTAAGGGGTCTATGTTCATCCATCTACCCAAAGCAGGGTCATAGTTCCTGGCGGTAATGTCATACCATTGCAGGTTCAGCTCGTCCTGCAATTCTTTCCCGCCAAACTTCCAGCGTTGGGCCACACTGTTCCCTAAAGCACCTATGCCGTCATTTACCCCACGTACCCTTAACCCGAAGGGGTAGTAGGTGTTCTCTTCAATAAGTTCGTCCTGGGTAATGGTGCCGTCCCCGTTACCATCAGCGTAGCTTACACGAACATTGTTTAGGTGATCTCTATACTGATACACATACCTGAACTGCCCCCCACCGTCTTTATATACATAGCCTTCGGAGGTGTTAAAAAACTGTAACTGGCCGTTCTCATAAACATACCCGCCTATATAATCTGTAGTGGTAGTGTTCCCGCTTTCAGTAACGGTCTTGCGAAGCTTGCTGCCGGAAGCATCATAGGTATATTGAATATTCCCATTGGCAAAACTTACCTGGGTGGGTAAATTGAGATGGTTATAGGTGATATTCGTGATCCCTTTATTATCATCCCGGGTCATGTTGCCATTGCCATCATAAAAGTATTCCGTAGTAGCTTCGGCTCCGTCTCTAAAACCGGTCACCGCACTGGCCCCTATGGCATCATCTACGGCCTGTAACCGGTTGCCCTGATAGCTATAGGTTAGATCATCCATCAATCCAAAGCTCGAAGCACTTACGTCCCGATGGCCGTTCCTTGTCAGCTTTGTGATGTTACCGATTTTGTCATATTGCACCAAGCTCAGGCTATAGTTGGGATCCGAGTGATTCGCGCTTACCAACCGGTTGAGCGCATCGTACGTATAGCGATAATGTTTCAAAGAACTGTCGGTATTGGCCGTACGCCAATGGGTCTCACTA
>NZ_JBBEWR010000019.1:0-47270 GCF_037646345.1 Ascidiimonas aurantiaca
AGCTAGCTTCACAGGACTAAATTAAATCTTTAAAAACTGTCAACCTATTTTAGGACGACTCACGCAAACCTTTTTTATTTAAAATCTTCTTCTGTTACGCCTTCATTCACTTTAATCTCTTTCACCATAAAGTCGATACTTTGCGGCCCAAAGGACTGACTTAGTGTAAAAGGGAAAAGAATGCCTGAAACTTCTTGGTAATTGTCAAGAGCAACTGCCTGGGTTACGGTTTGCCCCTGCGCCTCCATAGTAATTACTTCTTTTACCTTAAGGCCACTTTCCACATCGTAGAAATTGGTCCGTGAATCAGAAACTTTTACGGCATATGCTTTTTTACCATTTACCTCCTGGATGCCTTCAAGACTGAGATCACTACTGTTTTGTAGTTCAAGTTCAGGGAAAGGTACAGATTGTTTTTTCATTTCTCCAATTTGATCTTCAGGGATAGGCTGTTTTTGCCCCTGGGCAATTATAAATCCTTGTGAACCGTCGAATACCTGACGCATCATAGAGTTACCGCCCATTTTCATATCCATAGAGAACTTATTTGAAGAGGTGGTCTTAAGCTCCAGGTTTAAGACCATGCCTTGTGTGGAAGCTTCTGCATTAATAAGTACAGAATTCACAGCTTTTAGCTTTCCTTCTCCGCCAATAGCATTAATGTAATTCTGGATTATAGAACCGGCACTAACCCCTTCAGGAACTGAAGCAGTGTAATCTGGCTTTTCAACGCTGGTGGCATATTTGTCAAAATAACTTACGGGTATCTTTTTCCCGTTGTACTGAAAGTTTTCCAGCGATTCAATCACATCACTACCTTTTCCTGTAATTACAATACGCGCATTGTCAATGGTAAAATATTTGCGAGCAGCTTCCTGAACCTGCTCGACAGTTACCGCATTTATTTTTTGAAGGTACGTAGTGTAAAAATCGGCTGGCAGTTTATTGGTTTCAATACTAAGGGCATAACGGGCTATGGTAGCAGGTTGCTCCAGGGCCATAATGAAATTTCCCGAGTAGTCTGCTTTAGCAAGCACGAGATCCTGCTTAGATACTTTTAGATCGCGTATTTTGTATATCTCATCTAAAAAGGCAGTCACAGCACTATCGGTCACTGCATTCCTTACGCTGGCACGAGCGGTGAAGCGAGCGATATATTTATCTGCTCCTATTCCTGAATAAGCCCCGTATGTAAAGCCTTTGTCTTCTCGCAAGTTTGCAAAGAGCCTGCCTTGTGAACCACCGCCCAGAATATTGTTGGCTATAAGTGCCGGGAAATAGTCGGGGCTGGTCATTTTAAGGTCCACTACATTTTGTACCGTGATCTCAGACTGTACTGCATTTGGCATATCTACAAAATTGATCTGGGTGAATTGTGCATTGGCCGGTTTTGAATAGCTTACATTTAACGGTGTATTAGGTTTCCAGTTGCTAAAAAGCTCGGTTACATTTCTTTTCAGGTCTTTATAATCAACATCTCCTACTACAACCAGGTAAGCGTTCTTAGGCAGAAAGAAATTGTTGTAAAAGCTTTTTACATCAGAAAGAGTTACGTTGTTTACAGTTTCCTGAGTAACAAACTCTCCGTAAGGATGATTTTTACCATAGGCAAGTGCTGCCTCTACTCTCCTGGCGGCTGATGTAACACTTTTCTCATCAGATTTAAGATTGTCAAGGAGAATGTTTTTTTCTTTTTGGAATTCTTCTTCCGTGAAATTGGGATATATAGCAGCTTCTGCCATTAATTCCAGAATCCTGTCTGCATATCTTGAAAGACCCCTGGCGCTACCTCCTGTAGGACCAAAATTAATGGAAGCTCCCATGTAATCAACTTCTTCGTTAAAAGCATCTTTATCAATGTTTACAGAGCCCTTACCCAACAGGTTACCCATTAAACTTGACATTCCTGCTTTATCTCCTTCAGCATACGGAGGGTTATCAATAGTAAGTGTATAGGAAACTCTTGGTAATTTGTGGTTTTCTACCAACAGTACTTTTAAGCCGTTTTCTAACTCAAAAGACTGAGGGGTTCCCAGTTTAATCTTAGGAGCAGGGCCGGCCACGGGTTGTTTGCTTCTGTCAATTTGGGCCTGGGCCACAAGTGCACAAACCATAAATAAACTAAAAAATATTTTTTTCATCACAATTACTGATTTTCTTGTTCTTTAGGCAAATATTCAAGTATAAGCCTTTGGTTAGGCTTAAGGTATTTATTAGCAACTTCTTTTATGTCTTCCCGGGTAATAGAGCGGTAAATGTCTATTTCGGTATTAATAAGATTGGTATCACCGTAAAGAAGGTAATAAGTAGCTAAAGAACCTGCGATACCCTCTAAACTTGCATTTGAATTTACAAACTGGTTCTCAAATTGGTTTTGAAGTTTCTCAAGATCTTTTTCAGAAATAAGTTCGGTCTGGAGTTTGGTGATTTCTTCATCAAAACCTTTTACCAGATCTTCCAGTGAAGTCTCTCCTTGAGGAAGTGCAAACAGGGCATATACTCCATAGTCTTCCTGGCTTAGGTTTACGGCTTGTACCACAAGTGCCTTTTTCTCTTCATCTACCAGTTTTTTGTAGAGTTTTGAACTGTTACCACCGCTTAAATAGGTAGAGATCATATCTAATATACGTGCATCTCTGGTGGTAAAAGAAGGAGTTCTGTAGGTGGCTACCACGGCAGGGATCTGGATATTGGGATCATATGCCTTTGCTCGAAACTCTTCAGTTATAGGATCTTCTTTGGGATAGTTTCTGGTAATGTCTGCTCCTCTTGGAATAGGGCCAAAATAGTCTTCCACCATTTTTTTGGTTTCGGCAATGTCAATATCACCTGCTACTACCAATACACCGTTATTGGGAACATAGAACTTGTCGTTAAAAGCGAGGAACTCTTCAAGAGTAGCAGCATCCAGGTGATCCATAGAGCCTATGGTAGTCCATCGATACGGATGTTTTTTAAACATTTCTTTCTTGATAGCTTCCAGAATGCGCCCATAAGGCTGGTTATCTATTCGTAATCTTTTTTCTTCTTTCACTACTTCATTTTGCGTATCGACCCCTACCTGTTCAATAACCGGGTGCAGTAAACGCTCAGACTCTAACCATAAACCTACTTCCAGTGCATTAGAAGGAAATACTTCGTAATAATAGGTACGGTCATCATTCGTAGTAGCATTATTTCTTCCTCCGTTAGAAGTAACTATTTTGTCCCACTGCCCTCTTTTAATGTTTTTGGTACCCTCAAATAAGAGGTGTTCAAAAAAGTGTGCAAAACCCGTACGCTCAGGATCTTCATCCTTAGCACCTACATGATATGCAATAGAAGTGACAACAATAGGAGCGGTTTTGTCCTGATGCAAAATAACGTGTAAACCATTGTCGAGCTTATACTCTTCAAAGGTTACCTGTTGCGCCGGAGCCGCCACGCACATTAGGAAGGTCAGAAAGACCAACAGAATCTTGTTTTTCATTTTTGTTTTAGCTTTAAATAATTTTAATATCGGTTTGACATAAAAATGCACAATTTGTTACAGATTTTGATAAATTTTCTGAAACTGCTCAAAAGTAGGGAATATGGTAGGTAAAAAGAAACATTCATTAAAATTAATGGATTCTAATGGGATTATTTAAATTTTTTGTACCTTATTGGTTACTAATGGGTAATAATCAAACCAATGTAAATCATGAATGTAAAACGAATACATATACGATACGGCTTAATTGTAGCAGTAATTCTGATTTTTTATTTTCTTTTTGTAAAACTTTTCGGACTTCATGAGAATCCGTGGTTGCGCCTCTTGAACGGGGCGATCGTGGCTTATGGTATTTATGCATCGATAAGATTTCGAAGACTGGTGGAGGGCAGTAAATTTGATTATTACGGAGGTTTTAAAACCGGCCTTTATACAGGTTTTATCGCCACTTTTGTTTTTGTAGGCTTTATGGCCATATATATGTTTCATTTAAACCCCGGTTTTCCGGAGCTCATTATGGAATCCTGGATCAAGGATTATTATCAGGGGCCAGGGATTCTTATTTTTGTTCTCGCCATAGAAGGAATTACCTCTTCACTGGTACTTACTTTAACTTTTATGCAAAAATTTAAACCCAGTTGGAACACCTCTAAGAAAGCAACTCAAAACAGCTAATCAAGTACCTGTTTGAAGTGAAATTATACAAAATACGTATCAAAATCCATTTTTTTATAAAATGGAGTTGTTTAGCCTTTCAAAACATTTGCAGTTTAACGATTTAGCATTATATTTGCACCCGCCTTTAAAATAAGAAGGCAATTATAAAATTTAATTTATAAGCTATGTATGCAATTGTAGAGATAGCAGGGCAGCAATTTAAAGTGCAAAAAGACCAAAAGGTTTATGTGCACCGTTTGGCTGAGGAAGAGGGTAAACCGGTTTCTTTTAACCACGTACTTCTACTCGATGACAACGGTAATGTAACCATAGGCGCCCCGGCTATAGACGGTGCTTCAGTAGAAGCAAAAGTCCTGAAACACCTTAAGGGTGATAAAGTAATTGTTTTTAAGAAAAAAAGACGAAAAGGTTACAAGGTAAAAAGAGGTCACAGGCAATTTCTTACACAGATCCATATCGAAGACATTCTGACTTCGGGAGCTAAAAAAACTGCCAAAAAAGCAGCGCCTAAAAAAGCTGCAAAAACAGAAGAGACTGTTGCAAAACCTGTAGCCGAAACGGCTAAAAAAGAGCCTACAGCGGCAGTAAAGACCAAAGAAGCAGACGATCTCAAGAAAATAGAAGGTATTGGCCCTAAGATTGCCGAATTACTGGCTGCTGCAGGTATAGATACCTATGCAAAACTTGCAGATACCTCTGTAGAAAAATTAAAAGAAGTCCTTACCGAAGCAGGATCCAGATATGCCTCTAAAGTTCCTGATACCTGGCCTCAGCAGGCAGCACTGGCCTCAGCAGGAAAGTGGGATGAGCTTGCTAAGTTACAAGACGAACTTAAAGGAGGAATCGCTAAGTAAAATAAAAGTATAACAAAGCTTCTGTATAAAGAAGCTACCATATTAAAACCGAAACAAAATGGCACACAAAAAAGGTGTTGGTAGTTCCAAAAACGGTAGAGAGTCAGAATCGAAACGTCTGGGTGTTAAGATTTTTGGCGGACAGGCTGCCATAGCTGGAAATATCATCGTAAGACAACGTGGTACCGCTCACTATCCTGGTGAGAATGTGTACATGGGTAAAGATCATACATTACATGCCAGAGTAGATGGTGTTGTAAAATTTGAAAAGAAAAAAAACAATAAGTCTTATGTCTCTATAGAACCTTTTGAGGCATAACACAAGTTTATTTTTTTAAGTATATAAAAGCCTTTTGTCAAAACAAAAGGCTTTTTTTATGGTCGATCTTCAAATTTTTTACCTGCCTTTTCTTAACAATCTTCTAATACACTCATAATACATACTCCTTTTATATTCAATACCTTGCCCTATGTAAATTTCAATCTTCTGCTATTTGAAAAGTATTTTTCATCGTGAAAATTTAGGGAGCTTATTTTTTTTTGCTTTTTTACAGAGTATTTTTTGCCAAAATATAACCACAGACTCCGTTTTCCTGAAAAGAATAAACGATACTTTTCTAAAACTCAACCATCAACTGGAAGTTGCTAAAAGTGCAAACAATGAAAATGCTTTGGTACACAACCATCTTATGCTGGGAGATTTTTATAAAAGTATTGAGGTTTTCAATGAGGCAATATACCATTACCATGAAGCCCTGCTTCAGAAAGGGGCTGTAGATACCTTAACAATACGTATTTACCAAAACCTGGGAACAGTTTATTTCATGCAGGAACAGTTTGTGAAAGCAGAAATGCATTTTAGGGAAGCCTACCAGGCTTCTATGGAAATTGCCTTTTTGCCCGGTCAGGCTGCAGCATATGGGGCTATAGGCAGTTGTTTTGAAAAAGTAGAAAAATATAAGGAAGCTCTCAAATTTCAACATAAAAGCCTCGATGTTTTTACACTTTTAAAAGATAGCACCGGCATAGCACTGGCATTTGAAAACCTGGGAAGTATTTATGAGGATCTTGCGCAATACGATGAAGCTTATATATACTTTAAAAAAGCAGTAAACTACATTATAAACAGCCCGGATACTAATCGATATATTAATATTCTAAACAACCTGGGAGACGTAAACCGAAAAAGAGGCGATTTTGAAAAAGCCTTTTTTTATACCCGTCAGGCTCAGGAATTTGCTGTAAAAACAGAGAACCGTTACCAGTTACAAAGTGTACTCAAGGATCTTGCCAAAACCTACCGATTACAGGGGGATCATGAAAACGCCTATAGCATGCTCGAAGCCTCTAATAACGTTCACGATGAGATCCGGTCGTTCAAAAATATAAGACAGTTAAATACCCTTCAGGTCTTATACGGCGCAAAAGAGAAAAAAAACCAAATAGCCCTTCTTACTAAACAAAATGAAGTAACTCATGCTAACCAGAGACTGTTAGCAGGTAGTATTTTTGTAATAGGGACTATTATGGCGATACTTTTTTATGGTTATAAAAAGAAAAAGCAGCATGATACCCGTATTCAGCAATACAGGCAACAGGCACTAAAAGCAGACCTTGAAAAGAAAATACTGAAAGAAGAGAGCCTCCAAAGGGAGATACATATTAAGACAACCGCCCTTTCCAATTACAGCTTACATCTGGCCCATAAGAACAAAATACTTCGCAGCGTTATGCAAAAACTGACACATTTAAAAGATCGAAAAAACATGGACATGCGTACTTGCCTGGAATCATTAGCTTCAGAAATAAAAGAAGGTCTTTCTGAAAAGAACGATTGGCTGGAAGTAATTCGTTTTTTTGAACAGATACACCCCCATTTCTTTAAAAACCTGAATGCCAAAGCACGTGCTGCCCTTTCCTCAACAGAAGTAAGGTTGTGTATGTTATTACGCCTCAATCTTTCTTCCAGAGAAATTGCCTCTGTTTTGCATGTTACGCCAGATAGTGTTCGTATAGCCCGTTACCGACTTCGTAAAAAACTTCCTCTGGAGAAGGGCGAAGAGTTAACCAGATTCATTTTTGCACTTTAAAGCCCACAAAAGAAAGGTTTTTTAAGCATATGTTAGCTAACTGTTCCTTAATTATAAATGTTGCCTTGTGGTAGAAGGTGTATTCGCAGTTTTTTTACATTTTGTTTTTATCTGCTTTAACCTTTAACCTGCTGTAAATTATAGCTTTGAGTAGTGAAAAAATCTAACTCAATGAAATCAAGCAAACTTTTAAAATTTCTTTTTTTAACGGTCGTAGTAGCCCTTAATACCGCTTCAACCTATAGCCAGAACGGAACCATTACCGGTACCATTTCAGATGAATATAGGATCTACGTTCCCGGAGCTACTATATTTATAACAGACTTAAATAAAGGAGTCGTATCAGATCAGGACGGTAAGTTTATTCTCGTTGATGTTCCGGTTGGCAATCATACCCTTTTAATTAAATATCTGGGATTTGCCGATAAAACCATAGAGGTTATGGTCAATGAAAAAGAAACCACCTCAGTAGAAATTATACTCACAACTCAAGATGTAAAACTTCAAGGAGTAGAAGTAATTGGTAATGCATTGGGGGGTCAGGCCAGAGCGCTTAACACGCAAAAAAACAAACAGAACATTACCAATATTGTATCTACAGATCAAATAGGAAAGTTCCCTGATGCGAATATTGGTGATGCCGTAAAGAGAATTCCCGGTATCACCATGCAGGTGGACCAGGGAGAGGCCCGTAATATCATTATTCGTGGTTTGGCACCACAGCTAAACTCAGTTACCCTTAATGGGAGTCGTATTCCTTCTGCAGAAGGTGATAACAGGAATATTCAAATGGATCTTATTCCTTCTGATATGATCCAGACCATAGAAGTTAACAAAGCTGTAACACCAGATATGGATGCCGATGCCCTGGGAGGCTCAGTAAACCTTATTACCCGTTCTTCCCCCAGAAATTTTCGATTTTCTGCCAACTTAGGTTCGGGGCTCAACTTTATAACCGATAAACGTATCTGGACCGGTTCCTTTCTCCTGGGCGATCGTACAAAAGACGGAAAATTTGGCTGGATGATCTCCGCATCTGTAAATGACAATGACTTTGGTTCTGATAATATTGAAGCAGAGTGGTCTAACGAATTTGAATACAATACCGGTGTGCAGGATAATAACGGTGATGATATCATAGCGTCTGCAGACGTAAATCCGTATGCAGATACCTTTGAAATAAGAACGTATCTCGTGCAACGTGTACGGCGCAGTTTTTCGGCTAATTTTGATTATGCGTTTAATGACAATCACTCTTTTTTCTTTAAATCAATGTATAACTGGAGAGATGATCGTGAAAATCGTTTTCGTTTAGAGCACGAAATACTCGATGCCGAAGATATAGGGCCCGATGATTTTGAGATAAGTAATGGTAACCTCGTTCGGTTTCCGGTAGAATCCAAGCGTCAGACCAAAGGAGGTATCCCGGGAGGCAGAATACAAAATACCCGTTTGGAAGATCAGCGTATGCAAAACTATACGTTGGGAGGAAATCATTTATTTGGAAATGTAAAGCTGGACTGGATGACCTCTTTTGCGAAAGCGTCCGAAGAGCGTCCTAATGAACGTTATATTACTTATGAAAGTGAATTTCTCATCAATAATGACCGCAGCACCCGTTTCCCGCTCCATAGTCCGGTAAATGCCTCTTCATTAGATCTCGATAACTTTGAACTGGATGAGATCTCAGAAGAGAACCAATTTACCGAAGAAGAAGATATTAACTTTTTTGCCAATGTAGAGTGGCCGGCCGACTTATTTGGTAAAGGAAATGGAAACGTTAAAGCAGGCCTAAGAGCACGTTTGAAATCCAAAACAAGAAATAATGAATTTTTTGAGTTTGAGCCTCTATCCGGTTTTGAAACTATGGCTGATGTAGCCACCAGAGACTATACAGACCCTAATTACCTGGCCGGAAGCAAATATCGAGCCGGGTTTTATGTAACTCCTGAGTTTTTAGGAGATCTTGACCTGGGCAATACCGATCTTTTTGAAGGGGAAAGTATTCCCGATGAATTTCTTACAGCCAATTTTGACGTAAACGAAGACGTATATGCCGGATACCTCATGACAAACCAAAAACTCTCAGATAAACTGAGTGTGCTGGCAGGGATAAGACTGGAGCATACACAAATTGAAAGTATTGGTAATGAGATTGTGTTTAACGAAGATGGCGATTTTGACGGAAGCAATCAGTTAAGAGATCAGAGTTCATATACCAATATTCTACCCGGCTTGCATTTTAAATACGATATTACCCCCAATACGATCTTGCGATTTGCCTGGACCAATACCCTTGCAAGACCTAACTATGTAGATCTGGTGCCATTTAGAGAAGTAAACAATGAGGATGAAGAGATCGTTTTGGGAAATGCGACTCTGGAGCCTACTACTTCCATGAATTTTGATTTTATGGCTGAGCATTACTTTAAGTCAGTAGGGATCTTGTCCGGAGGTGTTTTTTACAAGCGCCTTAACGATTTTGTGTATGTATTTGTATCCAGGGATGAAGAATCCGATTTTGAAGTATTTCAACCCTTAAACGGAGACGATGCCACTATTTTTGGCGCAGAAGTAGCTTTCCAGCGCCAACTGGACTTCCTTCCCGGTTTTGCTAAAAACTTTGGTATCTATCTTAATTATACATTTCTTACCTCCAGCGCCAATGGTATAAGAAACGAAGATGGCGATGAACGAGGCGATCTGGAATTGCCGGGTACCGCTCCTAATATGTTTAACGGCTCTTTAGCATACTCTACCGATAAGTTCAGTGCACGACTATCAGTGAATTTTTCAGACGCATATCTGGATGAGCTTGGAGGAAACAGCTTTGAAGACCGTTTTTATGATGAACAGTTTTTTCTTGATTTCAACATATCACTGGCCATTAACAGAAACCTGAGGTTATATGCAGATCTCAATAATATAGCTAACCAGCCATTGCGTTATTACCAGGGAACCAAAGACAGGACCATGCAACTGGAATACTATGACAGGCGACTTACTTTTGGTTTGAAATACGATCTTTTCTAAATAGCGCATATGGATTTTAATAATACGAAAGAAGAATTCAGGTTAGTGAAAAAGAATATGCTTTTTTATATATTCCTGGTTTTGGTGGTTTCCTGCAAGCAGCTAACAGATGTTAAAATAGAACCCGACGTTATTACAGAAACGACCGCATATGACGCAGATGATCCTGCCATATGGATAAACAGAGATGACCCTTCAAAAAGCATTGTTTTTGGAACAGACAAAGATACCAACGGGTCTATCTATGCTTTTAACCTGAAAGGTAAGATATTAAGAGATAAAACCATTGAAAATGTACGAAGGCCCAACAATGTAGATCTGCGATATGATTTCAGATTAAACGATTCTACAGTTACTGATATCCTTGTTTTTACCGAAAGAGAAAAAAAGCAGATACGCATATTTTCTGTTCCCGATATGACACCTTTGGACAACGGAGGAATACCGGTATTTGCAGATGAAAATAATCCCGGTTTCTCTTTTCCTATGGGAGTGAGTTTTTATAAATCACCTAAAGACCAAACGTTTTACGTGATCGTGAGTAGAAAAGAAGGCCCGCTTACCGGATATCTATATCAATACAGATTGGCGGCCAATGACAGTGTGCCGGGAGTAACCGCTACATTTGTGAGGAAGTTTGGTAACTTTAGCGGGAAAAAAGAAATTGAAGCTATAGCGGTTGATGATGAAATGGGATACGTTTATTATTCAGATGAACAGCATTGTATTCGTAAATATCACGCAGAGCCTTCTATGGGAGGTACCGAGCTGGCGTGTTTTGGAGAAACCACTTTTACCGAAGATATTGAAGGCATAGCCATAGCCTCTTTTCCCGGAAATAAAGGGTATATTATTGTCTCCAATCAACAGAAAGGAACTTTTAATTTCTTTTCCAGAACTACCAATGAATTTGTAAAAGAGCTGAACCTTTCAACTCTGGAAACAGATGGTTGTGATATAGTAACCGTTCCGCTGGACAGTACTTTTAGTAAAGGCCTTTTTGTTGCGATGAATGATGCCAGGAACTTTTACTTTTACAATGTGGATAAACTTGGTATCACTCATGATGCAAAGTAAGTAATAAAAAAAGCCTTAAAGGTCAAAAAATGCTTTAAGGCTTAGAATTTAATTTGTTTTGAAATAAAAAAGGGTTCGGGTTAAGAACCCTTTTTTTAATTTAGTATCTGTAATATTCAGGCTTGTATGGCCCCTCAACCGGTACACCTATATAATCTGCCTGTTCTTCATTAAGTGTTTCCAGCTCTACCCCAATTTTCTCAAGGTGTAGTTTGGCTACTTTCTCATCGAGATGTTTAGGTAGGGTATATACTTTGTTCTCATAGTCTTCGGGATGGTTCCAAAGTTCTATTTGTGCAAGGGTTTGATTGGTAAATGAATTACTCATTACAAAACTGGGGTGTCCTGTAGCGCAACCAAGGTTTACCAGTCGTCCTTCGGCCAATAAAATGATATCGTTACCATTTATGGTAAACTTGTCAACCTGAGGCTTTATATTTACATGTGTGTGGCCATGGTTAGACTTTAGCCAGGCAACATCAATTTCATTGTCAAAATGTCCAATATTGCAAACAATGGTCTTATCTTTCATTTTCTCAAAATGAGAACCGTTTACAATGTCTTTATTTCCTGTAGCGGTTATTACAATATCAGCCTTGCCAATTACAGTATCCAGCTTTTTTACCTCGTAACCGTCCATAGCTGCCTGTAAGGCACAGATGGGGTCTATTTCGGTAACAGTTACGATGGAGCCAGCACCTCTAAACGAAGCAGCACTTCCTTTACCTACATCACCATACCCGCAAACCACTACTCTTTTACCGGCAAGCATGACATCGGTAGCTCTTCTTATTGCATCAACAGCACTTTCACGGCATCCGTATTTGTTATCAAATTTTGATTTGGTAACCGAGTCGTTTACATTAATGGCAGGCATAGGCAGGGTACCTTTTTTCATACGGTCATAAAGCCTTAATACACCCGTAGTAGTTTCTTCCGACAATCCTTTAATTCCCGATGCCAGTTCGGGATAATTATCCAGTACCATGTTGGTAAGATCACCTCCGTCATCCAGTATCATATTAAGAGGTTGTCTGTCTTCTCCAAAGAAAAGGGTTTGTTCTATACACCAGTTAAATTCTTCTTCATTCATTCCTTTCCAGGCATAAACCGGTATTCCGGCAGCGGCTATGGCAGCTGCTGCGTGGTCTTGTGTTGAAAATATGTTACATGAACTCCAGGTAACTTCTGCTCCCAGATCTATTAATGTTTCTATAAGTACCGCAGTTTGGATAGTCATATGTAAACATCCTGCAATACGGGCGCCTTTTAGAGGGTGTTTTCCTTTATATTCTTCTCGGAGCGCCATAAGCCCCGGCATTTCAGCTTCGGCAAGTTCAATTTCTTTTCTACCCCACTCAGCTAAAGACATATCTTTTACTTTATAAGGTACGTAAGGGATGGTTTTTGTGCTCATATCATTATCTTTGTTAACCTTTTACATCAGTTCAAAATGTGCATGCAAAGGTACGTAATAACTTTGAAAATCAATGCCTCTCTATAAAACAATACCCGTGAATACGGCTACTACCGTATATATATGGAAAATAGAAGAATCAGTACAAGAACTCGAAAAAAATATTGAGCTTACATCAAGGTGTCGGTCACGTATTGACGATATGAGATCTGAGATCCATCAAAAGGGGTTTTTAAGTGTGAGGCAACTTTTAAAAATAGCCGGCTATAAACCATCCGATCTTTTTTACAATACCTCGGGCAAACCACACCTTACAAACGGATATCAGATATCCATCACGCATTCTTTTATTTTTTCGGCCATTATTATAAGTTCAGAGAATGAAATAGGTATCGATATTGAGAAAGAGCGTGAAAAAATACAAATCATTGCACCCAGATTTATGAGATATGAACTTAACTACCTCAAAAATGGTAATTTGGTAAAACCTATGAGCGTGATTTGGTGTGTTAAAGAAAGTCTTTATAAGGCATTTGCTGCCAAAGGACTCAGTTTCAGGCAACATATTAAAGTGGTACCTTTTTTAGGATCCTCGGAAAATCAAGGAGTAGCCTGGATACATTATGGGAAGTCAGTTGAAAAATACCGGTTTTCACACTTTTCCTTTGAAGGTTTTACCTGTGCGTATGCCTTAAAAGAAAAGTTTGAACGACCTTTACAGCAGAAGAGAAATTTTTCATGAATGCAGTGTATGAGAATATTTTAGAAGCGGTTTCCGCCGGAGAAAAACTATTGGCCGTACTCATCGATCCCGAAAAAACCACTCCGCACCAGGTGCCTTTCCTGTTTGAAAACATTCAACATACTCCCGTAACGCATGTTTTTTTAGGAGGGAGTGAGGTAGAAAAAGGAAAAACAGATATACTGGTCAAAGTACTAAAAGAAAATACAAACCTGCCGGTGGTTTTGTTTCCCGGGTGTGAAAACCAAATAAGCGAAAATGCTGATGCATTGTTGTTTCTTTCCCTTCTTTCGGGACGAAACCCTGAATATCTAATAGGAAAACAAGTGCAATCTGTACCCAGACTGCACAAAACAAGACTGGAGATCATACCTACGGCATACCTTCTTATTGACGGCGGGAAAAAAACATCGGTTCAACGGGTTAGTAAAACCGAGCCAATCAAACCATCATCTGTAGATGAAATAGTTCATACAGCTCTTGCCGGTCAGTTTCTGGGGATGAAACTTATTTATCTCGAAGCCGGGAGTGGAGCCTTGCAGAGTGTCCCGCAACAGGTGGTTCGGGAAGTGAAGAAAAATACAAACCTACCTTTGATCGTTGGTGGAGGCATAAGGACAGTTACAGGTATTACATCAGCTTATCGTGCCGGCGCAGATATAGTGGTCATAGGTACTGCTTTTGAAAATAACCCTCATTTTTTTAATCAGTTAAAAACAGTTAGATCATCATGAATATTTCGGTTGAATTAACATTAAGCCCGCTTCAGGATACTTTTGAAGAGCCTATCATTCATTTTATCAAACGGCTCAGAGAATCAGGGTTTACAGTTATGGAAAATCCATTAAGTACTCAAATTTACGGGCCGTATGATGAGATTATGTCATTTCTTACTACCGAAATACGGTTGGCTTTTGAGCGTTCGGAAAATGTACTTTTACACATGAAAATTGTAAAGACCGACCGAAGCGATTATGAGCCCAATTATTGATTTTTTTCTCGAGGCATATCAGGAGGTTCCCGTATTGTATATTGTACTGGAGGGCATTGCTTTCGTTTTTGGAATACTGAGTGTGTTTTATGCGAAAAAAGAAAACATTCTTGTCTATCCTACCGGGCTAATTGCCACCGTAATTACAGTGTACCTGCTTTATAAAGCAGGATTTTTAGGAGATATGACCATGAATGTATATTATTCCTTAATGAGTATATACGGTTGGTATAACTGGTCCAGAAAGAAAGACAATCGCCGTGCGGTGCCAATTTCAAGAACTAATTTTAATGAAAAAGTGATAGGAATTGCATTTTTTTTCCTGACTGTAGGGGTGACCTATATGGTATATGTGCTTTTTGATCATACGATACAAACAGAGAACTATATAGATATTTTTACCTCGGGCATTTTTTTCACAGGCATGTGGTACATGGCGAATAAGAAAATTGAGAACTGGACCCTCTGGATCATAGGAGATTTGATAACTGTGCCTTTATATGCTTACAGAGGATTAGGAATGTTATCTTTGCAGTATTTAATTTTTACCATTCTTGCTATTCAAGGATATCTGGCATGGAAGAAAAGCTTAAACAGCAACCTGGCAACATAGTAAAAATTGTGTTATACGGGCCGGAATCAACCGGAAAAACCACATTGGCACAACAGTTGGCTACTCATTATCATACTTTATGGGTGCCGGAGTACGCCCGTGAATATTTACAGGATAAGTGGGATCGCGAAAAAAAAATATGTGAACCTGAAGATCTGTTACCCATTGCCATAGGGCAGATGAAATTGGAAAATGAAATGACCCCCAAGGCAAACCGTTTGCTCATTTGCGATACTGATCTTTTGGAAACCAAAGTGTACTCTGAAGCCTACTATACAGGCTCCTGTGACCCGTTATTGCACAAATATGCACTGGCAAACATCTATGATCTTTATCTGCTTACCGATATTGATATTCCCTGGGTACAGGACGATCTCAGGGATAAACCCGACCAGAGAGAACATATGTTCGCCTACTTTAAAAAGGCTTTAGATATGTACAAACGCCGGTACGTAATTATTAAAGGAGATAAAAAAAGCAGATTTGATAACGCAGTAAAAGCAATTGATAAACTCTTAACCCACCAGGAACATGATCACTAATACAGACTTTGACCTTATTAAAAAGAAGGGTATAAAGAAAGAAGAAATAGAAAAGCAAATAGCAATATTTAAAAAAGGAATACCCTTTGTTACCCTGGAAGATTCGGCAACCGTGGGTAACGGGATATTAAAATTTACTTCTGAAGAGGAGACTACATACGAGAAAATCTTTAATGAAAAGGCAAAAAAAGCCTCTCTGCTTAAGTTTGTGCCTGCTTCTGGTGCAGCATCACGTATGTTCAAAACCCTTTTTAATTTTCTCGAAGAGTTTAAAGTACACGAGGAAACTCTGGAGGTGTATGTCAAAAGAACTCATTCAGATAGTTTACCGGTTTTTTTTGATCACGCGGAAAAGTTCCCTTTTTATAAACCTGTACTGGAGGCTATGGGGGAGAGAGATAAAAACGCTGCCGGGCTTGCTTCAGACGAGCAAAAACATAAGTTTATAAAACAATTACTTTCAGAAGAGTATATGGGCTTTGGTGCTTATCCTAAAGGGCTTCTTCCCTTTCATACATATAAAAATGAAACCAGAACTGCATTTGAGGAGCATTTGTATGAAGCGGCAGCCTATGGTGTTTCTAACGGTGTGGCAAAATTGCATTTTACGGTTTCTGAACATCATATGGACAAGTTCAAAGCGAAACTCCAGGAAGAAAAACAGAAAATAGAAAAACAGACCCAGGTCCAGTTTGAGGTTTCCTTTTCGGTTCAAAAACCATCAACCGATACAATTGCTGTAACACCGGCTAATGAACCTTTTCGCAATGCTTCAGGAGAACTAGTGTTCAGGCCTTCCGGCCATGGTGCTTTGATAGAGAACCTCAATATGCTGGATGCGGATATTGTTTTTATAAAAAACATTGATAATGTAGTAGTCGAAAACAGGGCCAATGTAATACACAATAGCAAGAAAGTATTAGCAGGAAAGCTTTTTGAGCTTCAGGAGAGAGCGTTCTCGTATATGCGTATATTGAAAAATGAGGCTCCTGATGAAGCCCGGATATATGAAATAAGAGATTTTGTGAAAAATGAGCTGTATGCACATATCCCTTCCGCATTTAACACCTGGCCCCAGGAAGATAAGATACAGTTTTTGTGCCATGAAATAGACAGGCCTATTCGTATTTGCGGAATGGTCAAAAATGAAGGAGAACCCGGAGGAGGTCCTTTTTGGGTAAGGGACAATAAAGGTGAGATATCACTGCAGATCATAGAATCTGCCCAGATAGATAAAAGCGACAGCAAACAGCTAAAAATACTGGAAACTGCCACTCATTTTAATCCGGTAGATCTGGTTTGCGGGATCAAGGATTATGAGGGTAAAAAGTACGATCTTTTAAAATATACAGATCCTGCGCAGGGTTTTATAAGTTCAAAAACCTATGAGGGTCGTGAATTAAAAGCCTTGGAGCTACCCGGGTTATGGAACGGGGCTATGGCAGGCTGGCACACCGTATTTGCAGAGGTTCCGCTGGCTACATTTAATCCGGTAAAAACAGTAATAGACTTGCTAAAACCGGCGCATCAGGTACAAATACCTTAGGCGTTTTATAAACGAGCCTTTAAGTAGATAATAAAGTTTCAAAAAACGATTGGTTTTTTCTGCTATTTTGTACTTTTGCACCGTCTCAAAGGGGTGCTGGATCTTTTTACAGTAAAAGTGAAAGCTGAGATCATACCCAAAGAACCTGGGCGGGTAATGCCGCCAAGGGAATATAAGCAGGAACCATTTTGGTAAACCTGTTTGCAGAATACCAATTTGTTCGGTATGCCGGCTATTACCGAACAACTAAAATCATTTATTAACTTTAGAATAATCACCCCTTTTATTCGTAAACATAACTTTACGGATGAAACGTTTATTCATTTTTTTCTGCCTTTTGGCCACTGCTGTGCAATCGCAGGATTCAGCAAAATTCAAACTTTACGGTACCTTTAAAGATACATATGGAGACCCTCTTCCGGGGGTTAATATACTGCAAGAAGGTACTGCTAACGGAACACAAACCGATAAAAACGGTTATTATGAACTGTTTCTCCCGCAGGGAAACCATACTATTGTGTATAGTTTTCTTGCTCCAAAACCTTTAATACGAGAAGTTAGTATTACCAAAGATACCCGTCTCGACATTACTTTGGGAGAAAGAGATATACTGCTGGATGAGGTGCTGGTATCGGCATTACGGGTAACAGCCCAGTCGCCTGTTACTTTCACTAACCTTAGTAAAGAAGAGTTTGCTCCCCGAAACCTGGGGCAGGATATTCCCTTTATGGTAAATTTTTTGCCATCCGTAGTTACTACCAGTGACGCAGGAGCGGGAATAGGCTACACGGGCATTCGGGTTCGGGGAAGTGATGCAACCCGCGTGAATGTTACCATTAACGGAATTCCGTATAACGATGCCGAGTCTCAGGGTACTTTCTGGGTGAACCTTCCCGATTTTGCTTCTTCGGTCGAGAATTTACAGTTGCAAAGAGGAGTAGGGACCTCTACCAACGGGGCCGGCGCTTTTGGTGCCAGTCTTAACCTTCTTACGGATGCCGTGCAGGAAGAAGCCTATGGCGAAATCTCAAATTCCTTCGGAAGTTTCAACAGCAGAAAGCATACCGTTAAATTCAGTACAGGAAAACTCGGTAATCATTTTGAGCTTACCGGACGATTGTCACTTATCAAATCAGATGGTTTTGTAGAGAGGGCATCTTCAGATTTGCGTTCCTATTTTTTACAGGGTGCCTACAGTGACGAAAATACTCTTATAAAAGCACTGGTATTTGGAGGTCACGAAATCACCTATCAGGCCTGGTTTGGTGTAGATGCCGAAACATTGCAGACCAATCGCAGATTTAATCCTGCGGGACAGCAGTTTGACGATGAGGGCAACCCTACAGGCTTTTATGAAGATCAGGTAGATAATTACAAACAAGACCATGCGCAGTTACTGTGGAATGAGAAATGGAGTGATAGCTGGAGCACAAACCTTGCTTTGCACTACACATTGGGAAGAGGTTTTTTTGAAGAATATATAGATGACTGGTATCAACAAAATGTAGCTTTTGGTCCGGATGCCGATCTTGATTTTCTCGGGCTTGATCCCATTGAAGTAAACGGAGAGCCCATTACCACCACAGATAATGTGCGGCGTCGCTGGCTGGATAATGATTTTTACGGTACTACATTCTCTGCAAACTATAAAAAGGGGAAAGCCGACCTCGTTTTGGGTGGGGCCTGGAACCGTTATATAGGAGATCATTTTGGTGAACTTATATGGGCGCGTTTTGCTGTAAATTCAGAACCGTTTGATCGCCTTTATGAAAATGTGGCTTTTAAAACTGATTTTAACGTTTACGGAAAGCTCAATTACCAACTCTCTGAAAAAATATCTCTGTTTGGTGATTTGCAATGGAGGCAGGTTAATTATGAAGCCAATGGTGAATTGCTGGGGGGTGATGTCTTTTTTGTTGACGACCGTTTTAGTTTTTTTAATCCCAAAGCAGGGATTACTTATACGGTTAATACAAAGAACAATATTTATTTTTCATATGCCCGAGCCAACAGGGAACCCAACCGGTCTGATTATGAGAATGGAAACCCCAGGCCGGAAAAACTCAATGATTTTGAGTTGGGCTGGCGGTATATAACTCCTAAAGCGCAGATAAGTACTAACCTGTATTACATGCGATATAAAGATCAATTAGTACTTACGGGAGAGTTAGATAATTCAGGTTTTCCTATTAGAGCTAACAGTGGTGACAGTTACCGTTTAGGTATTGAGATTGATGCGGCTGTACAAGTTTCAGATAAGCTTGATCTAAGGCCAAATATTGCCTTGAGCAGTAATAAAAACATTGACTTTTTTTTCCAGCGAGACGGGGTACTTCAAAACTTAGGGAATACCAATATCTCCTATTCTCCTGAAATAGTAGCCGGAAATCAGCTTACCTATAGACCCCTGGAAGGCTTGCAATTATCATTTCTTTCCAAGTTTGTTGGCGAGCAGTATATGGGGAACATAGATGCTGAGAGTTCTATACTTGACAGCTATTTTGTAAACGATATAAGCATACAATACCAAACAGGTAAAATAGGCTTTTTCAGATCTATGACTTTTAGTCTTCTGGTGAACAATGTATTTGATGAGCAATTTGAATCAAACGGTTTCTTTTTTACGTTTGATGATGATTTTACCAATCCGGGAACTGTTACTACAAGAGAGGGTGCTGGGTTTTATCCACAGGCGGGTATTAACTTTCTGGCGGGTATTACCTTAAGAATGTAATATGTTTTGTGCCTTCCGGCAACAAACCCCGGAAGGCTCTTTTTAATTAAAAACGGTTATTATATTGCCATTTACCCGGGTTTGATAGTTGAGCAAACCAAAGGTGCGTTCTTCACTAACCGGTTCACTTAACAACTGGCCCGTGAACAACGTATATTCATAGCCTTCACACGAGCAAACACAATTAGTGCCTCCTTCAATGGTCATGGTTGAGCAGTTGTTAGGAGTATGATTGGGGCAGCTTGCTTCCCAGGCAAGATAGCCATTGTTTCCCAGGCCGCTACCGGCATTAATTACAAAGATACCTCTGGAGCCTACACCGGTGTTTCCTATATAAACAGCATTCCCAATAGTAGTAAGCCCACTGTAAAGCGGGAGATTTAAATTAATCTCAAAGCTAAAGGCTATTTCTCTCAGAAAAGGGTTTCGGTCCCCGCCACCTCCATTGTCACAAGATAGAACTATAGCCAAACCCAGAACCCATAAAATCTTCTTCATATTTTTATTTTGATGCAATTTACAATAAAATAGAACTTGAATAAAATTTTGTATATTTGTTTGAAATCCTCTCTTTGAGGGGATTTTTTCTATTTATAAACGATGAAGTTATGAGTAACGTATCTTATTACACAGAAGAGGGTTTAAAAAAATTGAGAGACGAACTGGATCACTTAAAAAATGTTGAAAGGCCCAGAGCCTCACAGGCAATTGCTGAAGCCAGAGATAAAGGAGATCTTTCTGAAAATGCAGAATACGATGCGGCTAAAGAAGCCCAGGGGCTTCTGGAGCTAAAAATATCGAGATTAGAAGAGACTTTAGCGGGAGCACGGTTAATAGATGAATCGCAATTAGACACCTCTAAAGCACTGGTACTCTCAACAGTACGGATAAAAAATAAAGCTAATGGTATGGAGATGAAATATACTCTGGTAGCAGAAAGTGAAGCAGATCTTAAAACAGGAAAGATATCTGTGAGTTCTCCTATCGGAAAGGGTCTCCTGGGGAAATCTGTAGGAGATTTTGCAGAGATCAAGGTTCCTAACGGCACCTTAAACTTTGAAATTCTGGAGATTACCAGAAATTAGTATCTCATACTTTTAAAAAGCGTAACCTTTTCTGTTTTTCAGAAAAGGTTTTTCTATTTTTATATCTGTTAAAATAAAAAATATGGCTACTATTTTTACCAGGATCATTAACGGGGAAATACCCTGTTATAAAATTGCAGAAGATGATAACTTTTTTTCATTTTTAGATATAAGTCCCAATGCCAGGGGGCATGCTTTATGCATACCCAAAAAAGAGGTAGATAAATTATTTGATCTTGATGATGAAACCTTCACGGGCCTGATGCAATTTTCTAAAAGAGTAGCTCATGCCATACGCACGGTAGTGCCCTGTAAGCGGGTGGGAATGGCCGTGGTAGGTCTGGAAGTTCCGCATGTACACGTACACCTTATTCCGTTAAACGATATGAAAGAGATGACATTTCAGCATAAAGTTAAAATGTCTCAGGAAGAGTTCCAGGATCTTGCATCCCGCATAGCCCGGGCCTTTACATAGAAACCTTTTCGTATCCAAACCATAAAATCAACGCAGCGGCAGTAATTACTATTAACAGTAAAATCAAAGACAAAACACTTAGCCGGAACGATGTTTTTCGGGCCACCACCGTTTTGTTATAGTAGTCAAACACACGTTCAATATCATCTGTCCAGTTTACAGGGTATATGGTAGAATCGCATTTTTTGCACCTAAGTGTAGGTGTTATTTTACCGGTTACTTTGGTGAAAAACCGGTTGCGAACAACTTTTTGATGAAAATAGAGTATCAGGTCACTATTCGAAAAGCATACCGGGCAATTATTGGAGAGTTGGTTTTCCTTTAGTAACAAAGCTTTCTCTTTAGCAGGTTTCGCAGGCATGATCTGTTTTTACATTACGGTTTTTAAAGTAATTTGCATAGTCGTTCCCTTTTTTAAGGTAGAGGAGAGTACCTTAACCTTTCCGCTGTGATAGTCTTCTACAATACGTTTTACCAGAGAAAGACCAAGCCCCCAGCCTCTCTTTTTAGAAGTAAATCCCGGCTCGAATATTTTGTTAAAATCAGCTTTGGCAATACCTTTCCCTGTATCGGTAATATGTATATGTACATGACTCTCTGCGGGAATAACACGTACAGACAGGGCTCCTTTTCCTTTCATGGCATCAATAGCGTTGATCACCATATTTTCAATGATCCAGCTATAAAGCTTCGCATTTAAATTTACAAATATGGGTTTTTCAGGGGCATGAAATTCAAAATCTATAAGTTTTGAGCTTCGGTCTCTAACATAGGTATATGCTTCGCGGGTCTCGTTTACCACATCGGTGCGGGTAAGGGTAGTTTTTGAGCCTATTTTTGAAAAGCGTTCTGTTATGATCTGAAGCCTGGCAATATCTTTTTCAATTTCAGTAGTAATGGAGGGGTCCACCCGTTCACTTTTAAGGATCTCTGCCCACCCCAGTAAAGAAGAAAGGGGAGTGCCTATTTGATGGGCGGTTTCTTTTGCCATACCGGCCCATAATTTGTTCTGTTCAGAAGCTTTAGAAGTACGATAGAAAAAATAAACCACGGCCCCGAATAAAATAATGATAAGCAGTAAGGCTAGCGGGTAGTATTTTAATTTGTTGAGTACTTCCGAATTACCATAGTATAAAGTAGCCAGTTTTTTCCCTTCATACGTAACTTCTATAGGCTTATTTTCTTTGGAAAACTGAGTAACTTTTTTGCGAATAAACAGGCTGTCTGTTTGTTTTCCTTTTTCAAAATTACTGGTAAAAACACGCCCTTCAATGTTCACCAGGATCATGGGGTTAGAATGATTAGAGGCCAGTATTTTTAGGGGGAGTTCCAGATTGCTGTTCTCCGCAGCAGTGATCACTGTTTTTTGAGCAGCAGCCCACACCTCCATTTTGGTGCGCTCTTCTTCTTTAAACTTTTGAAAAAAAGCATACGTATTCCATAATATCAGAGATACAATAGTAAATGACGAAATAATTAATATCCATCGTATGGTACCTTTTTGAGTACTCATGGGCATAAACAAAAACTTACTGCGTTAAATATAAAGTAAAAGCTTCAAAATTATTGCGTGCATACCCCAAAATGATTTTTCAGGCTCTTATAGTTTACCTATTTTTGTCATGCAAATTTTGTTAAGATGCTGTCAATAGACCCTAAAGATATTCCCACCGCAAAACTACATGGTTATTTATTGGGGGCCGTAGCTCCCAGGCCTATTGCTTTTGCAAGTACCGTTGATGAAAATGGAAGGCCTAATCTGTCACCATACAGTTTTTTCAATGTTTTTAGCTCCAATCCTCCATTAATGATCTTTTCACCTAACCGGAGGGTACGTGATAATACGACAAAACATACTCTTGAGAATGCCAAAAGAACAAAGGAAGTGGTTATAAATGTGGTTAACTACCCCATTGTTCAACAAATGTCACTCTCCAGTACCGAATATCCCGAGGGGGTTAACGAGTTTGAAAAATCGGGACTTACCATGTTGCCTTCAGAAGTTGTAAAACCTTTTAGAGTGGCGGAGTCTCCGGTACAGTTTGAATGCAGGGTTCGTGAAGTAATAGAGTTAGGAACTACCGGAGGTGCGGGGAACCTAATTCTATGTGAAGTTTTGAAAATGCATATAAACGAAGAATATCTTGATGCTAACGGAGTGATCGATCAACATAAAATAGACCTGGTAAGTCGTATGGGCGGTAACTGGTACTGCCGGGCCAATATGGGAATGTTTGAAGTGCCCAAACCACTGTCTTCCCTGGGGATAGGGGTAGATGCCATACCCATGCACATACGAAACAGCAAAGTGCTTACCGGAAATGATCTGGGAATACTTGGTAATGTAGATAAATTACCTACTGAAGAAGAAGTACGGGCTTTCGTAAATAACTCTATGGAAACACGAGCTGTACTAAGTACAGAAGATGAGGAAGCTATTCATCAAAAAGCAAAAGAATTTTTAAACAATGAAGAAGTGCTTTCTGCATGGAAAGTGCTGCTGGCAAAACACTAACAGATATGGAAGTAGAAGGTAAAATAAAAATGATTGATGAAACCAAAACATATGGAAGTAATGGTTTCAGAAAAAGAGAAGTAGTTGTTACTACCGAAGAGCAATATCCGCAACACCTGTTAATAGAGTTTGTACAGGATAAGTGCGACCTTTTGAATAATTTTCAGGTAGGGCAACCTGTAAAAATAAGTATCAACTTAAGAGGAAGAGAGTGGGTAAATCCCCAGGGAGAAACCAAATACTTCAACTCTATTCAGGGATGGAGGATCGAAAGCCTTCAGGCCGATACATCACAACCTACCCAGGAAGTACCTCCTATGGATGCTTTTGAACCGGCAAACGATTTTAAAGAAGAAGATTATGACGATCTTCCTTTTTAAAAAAGTTACAGCCTGAATAAGATAGAAAAGAGAGGCGGCACCTCTCTTTTTTTATTTTATCGAATACGAAGGGTACAGTAAAACCAAAAATATGCGACTTACAAATGCGGTAGAATCCCTTTTTAAAAAGTACCTCCCTTCTCCGTTTACCATTGCAGTATTGTTAACACTGTTTACAATGGTGATGGCCTTTTTCTTTACCTCATCTCCCGAAGGCGAGAGCCATATAGTGACTATCCTGAAATATTGGGAAAACGGGGTTTGGAATAATGCACTGCTTGTATTTGCCTATCAAATGATGCTTATTCTGGTGTTAGGGCATGTTCTGGTGTTAAGTATTCCGGTAAACAAACTTATCCAGGCACTGGTAAAACATGTGCATAGTACCGCCGGCGCTGCTGTATTGGTAAGTGTCACTACCATGCTGGTTTCTTTTTTTAACTGGGGGCTGGGACTCATTTTCGGCGCTATTATGGCCCGAAAGGTAGCCGAGTATGCTCATAAAAACCAGATCCCCATTAATTATCCTCTAATCGGAGCATCAGGGTATGTAGGATTAATGGTATGGCACGGAGGCATTAGTGGCTCTGCTCCGCTTAAAGTGGCTGAAAAAGGACATCTAGCCCAGCTTATGCAATCCGTAACATCACCGGAGATCGTTGCTCGCCTTCCAGATGTTATTGCCACGCAAGAAACAGTATTTAGTTGGTGGAACCTTTTTATCTTTGGTATTATACTTGTGGTGATCCCTTTTATCCTTTACCGTATAGGTAGAAAGGTAAAACCAACCCCTATTGATCTTGAACCTTATGAAATTTCGCGAGATAAAGAGCATAAACCCGTAGGCTCGGAAAAGATGGACCGTTCTCTGTGGCTGGCTGTAATTTTTGGATCACTCATTTTACTGGCTTTTGTTTTTCAATACCACTCGCTTCTGGCCGGTTTTACCATTACTCCCAATATGCTTAATTTTTTTATGCTGGGACTGGCCATATTGTTACATGGCAATTTTAAAAGGTTTCTCAGGGCTTTGGAAGAGGCCATTAAAGGAACATCGGGAATACTTATACAGTTTCCCTTGTATTTTGGAATTATGGGTATAATGGGCGGCAGTGGTATGGTGAATGTAATTTCCGGTTTTTTCGTGTCTGTTAGTAATGAAGTAACCTTACCGGTTTTTACGTTTCTCAGTGGTGCTCTGGTAAACATTTTTGTGCCCAGCGGAGGGGGCCAGTGGGCCGTTCAGGGACCTATTGTCATAGAATCTGCTCTTGCATTGGGAGTACCTTTGCCTAAAGCGGTCATGGCACTTTCATACGGAGACCAGATTACCAATATGCTACAGCCCTTCTGGGCGCTGCCCCTTTTGGGGATTACCCGCCTCAAGGCAAGAGAAATACTCCCATATACTGTTATTTTGATGGTTGTAGGAGGGGCGATCTATATAGGAGGATTGTTGCTGCTGGCTTAAATAAAAAAGCTCCGACAGGCTGTATCGGAGCTTAATGTTGTGGTTTTAGGTTTTGTCTTTACAACAAACTCAAAAAGCAATGATGAAAAATAAATTGAAGTGTAAAGACATAACACAAATTTGAATAAAAAAAATAACATAACAAAGAAATACAAGTGTTTTTTTAGTGCTTACATGAGCATTATCATTTTTTAATTGGTCTCTATGTTTTTTTTAACCGACAAACTGGAATTTCCTCCTGCACAAAGTGCTTCTCCGGAAGGTATTGTAGCCGTGGGCGGTGATCTTTCACCTGAAAGAATATTGCTGGCTTATAAAAAAGGTATATTTCCATGGTTTGAAGATGATGCCCTTATCTTATGGTGGAGTCCTGATCCCCGTATGGTATTGTTTCCTCAAAAGTTGAAAATCTCATCGAGTATGCAAAGAATATTGAAAAAAAGGGTTTTTACGATTACCTATAACCGTTGTTTTGATGAGGTTATTGAGAACTGTGCCCAAATATCACGAAAAGACCAGTCAGGGACCTGGATCACTCGTGAAATGATAAAATCGTTTAAAGAGCTTCACAAATTAGGGCATGCTATCTCAGTTGAGGTGTGGCAAAATGAGAAGCTTGTAGGAGGGTTGTATGGCATAGACCTGGGATCTGTTTTTTGTGGAGAAAGTATGTTCTCCAAAGTAAATAATGCATCAAAAGCCGGATTTATATGGTTGGTACAAAAACTGGAAAGAAAACAATACAGGCTTATAGATTGCCAGGTATATACCCCTCATCTGGCCAGTTTTGGCGCCGAGAACATTTCCCGGAAAGCGTTTCTCAATATTTTACAGGGAAAAGATAAGTGAAGAAAGCAGAAAAGCTACGTGGTCTTTTCCGTTAGTATAATCTTCAATACGGTACTCTATACCTGTTTGAAACCGTAACTCCTTGGCAAGAAGCCATCCCATTTGAATAGTAACCCTTTGGTCGTACTCAGGAGAAATATCACCAGCTACACTTAAAAGGGCTTCTGTAGATGCAACTACATAAGCTTCACCTACATCGGTGGTTTGACCATTCAAAGGGCTGTCTATTGCAAATCGATAACGGAAACGGTGAACCGTTCTTTCAGAAGTAATGCGTTGCTCAGCACGAATACGGTGTCCAAAACGTATATGTAGGGGCCGGTATGCATAATTAAACTGTTGGGTTAACCGCAATTCGTCACTTCTCCCGTTGTCAAACTCTTCTCTAAAACGGTACATAATACCAAAACTGGCATCTACATTTCTGGAGAGTTTAAAACCTGAGAAATGAGACACATCTATTTGCCGAACATCAAATACGGTGTTACCCTCTTTACGGATAAAACTTCTTTTACGTACACTGAAATTGTGTTTGTAGCCTTCTTTTACCTTGTAATTAACAGCCACTTCAGGTTCCCAGAAACCGGTAAGGTCTGATTGTCCCTGGACTTTAATGATCATAAATAAGAAGAAGGTAAAGAGAACTCTTTTAATAACGTACATGGTCATAGCTGCTCACAAAACTTCGCTCGGATACAAAATCACCCTGATGGTCAAAAGTGAACTCTGCCCTTCCTGAAGTGTCTTTTTTGGAAATCCAAATAACCATTTCGTAATTAATAAATTCAAAAGAATGATCATTTAAAGCACTTTCTAATACATCTGCACTATTGATATCCGAAGTGTTTACATATTGTTTTTGAATGCGTTCAATGTGATATTTTCGCGTATTTTTTTTCAGATAGGCTTGGATTTTTTCCATAGTGTTAACAGGCACCTCTTCTTTGCTTATGAGCACTTCTACATCTTCCAGATCCCCTGTTTTGCTAAACTCTACACTGTACCTCCGCTCTTTTAATTTAAACTTGGCCTCATAACTCATTTTGAGGCTATCGGTTTCTCTGTAATATTTAAGGTTTTTGGGGTTCTTAATGTGATCACGTAACAATTGCAGGGCTATTTTAGGAAAGACATTTTCCCGAATACGCTCCTCTTTTTCATTTTTTTGTTGTGCATTGCCTAGGTTACAAAAACACAGAATACCGAAAAGCAAAGTTATTCTTTTCATGTCATGCTATTTTTTTTATTTCTTCGTATCTGAAACAACCCGTTTCATGGTCATTTACCATACCTGTTGCTTGCATATGGGCATAAACTACAGTACTTCCCACAAATTTAAAACCCTGTTTTTTGAGGTCTTTACTAAGTGTATCAGATATGTGGGTACGTGCCGGGGCGTCTTTATAATGCGCAAAACGGTTTTGAACGGGTTTCCCGTTTACAAAAGACCAGATATACTTGCTAAAACTCCCGTGAGTTTCCTGTATTTTCATAAAAGCCTGGGCATTGGTGATAGTAGCCTTTATTTTGAGTTTATTTCGAATAATACCCGGATCTTCCAAAAGTTCCAGATACTTGGCTTCCGTATAGTTGGCTATTTTTTTATAGTCAAAATTGTCAAAAGCCGCTCTGAAGTTCTCTCTTTTCCGCAAAACAGTAATCCAGCTTAACCCTGCCTGAAAAGTCTCCAGCATCAGAAATTCAAAAATTGTATCATCATCATAAACAGGTACACCCCATTCATGGTCATGATACGCTTCATATAAGGTGTCTCCCTCGCACCAGCCACATCTGTGTATTTTCATTAGGCCAGGATTTAAGATAAAATATCAGGTTGTAAGTTTTACTTAAAACGACTACTAAGGTACTAAGACTTATAGCTATAATTTCTATTTTTAGAACTATTTTTGATAAAATTAATAATATGATCACATACCCCGAAATACAGGAGAGCATACAGAATGCCATGAGCTATGAAACCTATAAAAAGCTTGTGTCTGCAATGATTTCAAAAGGGTTATCAACCGGAGCAGAACAAAGCGAAGCCCTGAGTAATTATACCATACTAAATGAAAGGAGAATGCAGCGTTGGGATAAGGTTTTAAAAATTTCTGATCCCGTACGTGAAAAAATAGAGAGTTTTCAGGGGAATGTCACCTGGCTGGTGCTTACCGAGAGCTGGTGTGGTGATGCGGCTCATGCTATTCCCGTTATAGGTAAACTGGCCTCCCTTAATAAAGGTATTACCTTTAAACTGGTATTGCGGGATGAGAATGATGCATTGATGCAACGATATCTTACCAATGGCGGGCGGGCGATCCCGAAACTGCTGGTCATTGATAATACGACAGCAGAGGTTATGAACACCTGGGGCCCAAGACCATCAACAGCAACGCGTATGGTAGATGAATTTAAAAAAGAGTATGGTGCACTTACACCGGAATTTAAGAAAGAACTCCAATTGTGGTACAATAAAGACAAAGGGCAAACCATTGCCCGGGATCTTTCAGAGTTGCTCTAATGATTTTGAAACAAATAAGTGATAGAACCCAGTTGCTGGGGGGTACTTCCCGATTCAAACTTAGATCGCAATGCATAAGCAATAGCATTATCTATAAGGCAACCATTGGTTGATGTGGAACTGGCTTTATTGAAGTAGGCTTCGGTTACATTTCCTGAGGCATCTACCTTTATGTTGATTACAATTTTCCCGTTTTCTTCACAGGTATAAATAGGATTGGCAAGTTTTAAATGCATGCGGTCTTTTAAGGAGTAGGATATAGTGGTATTACGTCTAAAAACATTCGATTTTTTAAGGTCTTTAGATGTATCATCCCCCCGGGAAGCTTCGGCACGCTCCTTTTTCTCTGCTTTGGCCTCCATACCCGTGTTACCGGAAGAGGTGAGGTAACGATCGTTTTCATTGTTGGTAACGTCTTCTTCACTGTTATTAGATTTGCTGTCATCAGAACTTTTATCCCGGGCATCGTTGTTTTTAGCCTCTTCTCTAAGTTCATCCAGTGTTTTAAAAGTTTCCAGCTCCTTATCAAAACGGCTTTTTACAGCTTCATTGTAAGCCATATGTGTTTTTGCAATATCCTGTTGCTGTGTTTGCTCGTCCAGTAATTTGAGTTCTTCTTCAAGCTTTTCATCTACAACCATTTCAAAAAGGTATTCAGGCTCCTGCATTCCGCTCATTTGAATATTGAATACGGTAAGCGTAACTATACTCATGATGAGAAAAGTAATAATAAATGATAATTGACGGCTATTGAGGTCCATACACTAGTAACTCTTTTGGGGCTAAATTATTTTAAATATAAAAATAAGAATTAAATTTAATCATGTAATTGGTTTTCAAATTCTTCCGGAGATATAGCATTAATTACGTGAAAACTCCCTATTTTGGTTCTTCTCAATTTTGACAAATGTGCTCCGGAGGCTAATGCTTTTCCAAGATCATGGGCCAAAGACCGTATATATGTACCTTTACTGCAAATTACCCTAAAATCTATTTCCGGAAGCGCTATGCGTGTTATCTCAAACTCATGAATCGTTACCTGCCTGGGTTCGAGGGAGACATCTTTTCCTTTGCGTGCGTATTCATATAACCGTTTCCCGTCTTTTTTAAGAGCAGAGAATACAGGAGGTAACTGTTGTATAGTGCCTGTAAACAAATTTACGGCTTCATGGATCATGGCTTCCGTAATATGGTCAACGGGAAAAGTGTGATCTGGTAAAGTTTCCAGATCATACGAAGGAGTTGTACTACCCAGTGTAAATGTTCCCGTGTATTCTTTCTGAAGCCCTTGGAGATCAGGTATTTTTTTAGTGAACTTTCCCGTACAAATTACTAATAGCCCGGTAGCCAGAGGATCTAGCGTACCGGCATGGCCCACTTTAATTTTTTTAAGATTGAATTTTTTGCGAATGGCCCACTTCACTTTGTTAACCGCCTGAAAAGAAGACCAGGTTAAGGGCTTATCTATTAAAACAATCTGTCCTTCTTTAATGTTATTCTCGGTGTACATTAGTGGGGTTAACTATTGAAAAATGCAAAAACGATAGCAGCTACACCCACTGTTAAACAATACACAGCAAACCAGGTTAGTTTACTCTTTTTAACCAGTTGTATCATCCAGGTGCAGGCGGCCAGCCCAGAAATAAAAGCGGCTGTAAATCCAAGTGCCATGGGGGTAAATTGGCTACTTTCTAACGAAAGTTCTCCTTCCATCAGGTTTTTGGCAATACTCCCAAAAATAAGTGGTACCACCATTAAAAAAGAGAAACGGGCCGCTTTGGTTTTATCTATTCCCAGTAAAACCGATGTAGAGATGGTAGCACCACTTCTGGAAATACCCGGTAAAATAGCAATAGCCTGAGAAAGACCTATGATAAAAGCATTGTAATACGTAACATTTTTGGTAGTGTCTTTTGCTCTGTCTGCCAGAAAAAGAAGCAAAGCTGTGATGATAAGCATAAAACCTACCAATTGTATGTTCTCACCAAACAATTTTTCAAGTTCGGTTTCAAAAAATATCCCGACAAAGGTAGCAGGAACCATAGAAACGATAATTTTAAGCGAAAAAATGGTTTGCTCGTTCCATGCAAACTGAAAGAGCCCTTTCAAAATATCTATTACCTCTTTACGAAAAACGACCAGAGTACTTAAAGCCGTGGCAAAATGAAGTACGATAGTGAAGAGTAAACTTTCTTTGGGAATAGAATCTTCCCCAAGGAGTGCTTTTCCCAATTCCAGATGACCGCTGGAAGAAACGGGTAAGAATTCTGTAAGCCCCTGAATGATACCGAGGATAATTGCGTCAATGTTATCCATAGGGTACTTAGGCGTCTTTTTTCTTATCCGGATTCAGAAGGATAGCATAAACTTCAATCGCAAAACCTATTAAAACCAGTGTAGGTGCGAGACGTATTCTTCTAAAATTAAAGATCTCCGGATTAAAAACATTGGGATCATCTACACCGCCACCACTCATAAGAAGGAACCCGATCGTAATAAATGCGAGTCCTATGAACATAAACAGGTAATTCTTTCTTTTAAAAATGAACTCCGGCTTAGCTGATGCTGGTGGTTTTTGTGCTTTATTTTTTTTCATAATATCTATGTACAGGTGCTATACTGCTTTTTTAATAATACAAATCATCTGTTCTTAAATTCAGGAACCTCTGTGTGGCAAAAAAAGTACTTATCCAGGTAATGACGACTCCCAACACAAAAATACCGGTAAATATAAAAACAAGCAAAATAGGGTCCTGTAATAAATTAAGTTCAGAAAAATACATGTCCAGATAATACAATATAGCCGCCAGGGCTATTAATGCCAGCGTAGCCCCTATCATGCCCAGTTGTATACTTTTAAGAATAAAAGGTTTTCGTATAAAACTTTTGGTAGCACCCACCATTTGCATAGTTTTAATAATAAAACGTCTGGAATAAATAGACAGGCGAATAGAGCTGTTAATAAGCAATACGGCAATAATGGTAAATACCCCGCTAATGATAAGTATCCATACCCCTACTTTTTTCACATTATCATTAAGAAGGGAGATTAAAGGTTTATCATACGACACTTCAGATACATATTCCTTAGAGCTGATATCCTGAGCTATCTGCTCCAGTTGTTCAGGTGCTACGTATGTCGCATTAAGATATAGGTCTATTGAGTTTTGGAGCGGGTTATAGCCCAGATATTCCATAAAATTTTCCCCGATCTCAACACTGTGTTCCTCGGCAGCGGTTTCTTTTGATATAAAAGTCACAGATTTTGTATATTCGGCAAGTGCAAGGGTTTTTTGAAGTTGATTGATCTCTACTTCCTTGGCATTGTCCTTAATAAAAATGGAAATGGCAACCTGCTCTTTAAAGTGATCGGCCAGTTTTTTGGTGTTGAGCACCAGCAGTGCTAGTACTCCCAAAAGGAATAGTACAAGTGCAATGCTAAGCGTGACCGAAAAGTAAGAGGAGATCAGTTTTCTTCGCTGGTACTTTTCAAAAGATTTGCTCATATCTTTAGTCCTGCATAAGTTTTGTGTAAAAGTACTAAAGTAAATCTATTTAATAACTATAAGAACTGTTAATGCGAATTGTTGTTTATGGAATAGGCGGTGTAGGCGGATATTTTGGCGGGAAGCTGGCGAAATCGGGAGTGCATATCACATTTATTGCCAGGGGAGAACACTTACATGCCATCACAACTTCAGGTTTGCAGGTTCGCAGTATCTATGGAGATTTTATAGCCTATCCTGATAAGGTTACTGCTAACATTGCAGAAGTTCAAAGCCCTGACCTTATACTTTTGGCAGTAAAAACATGGCAATTAGAAGAAGTTGCCAGATCCATACAACCGCATCTGGAAGATCACACCCTGGTAATGCCTCTCCAAAATGCTGTTAATAACATAGAAAAATTGCAAAGCATACTTCCGCCAAACCAAATACTGGGAGGGCTCTGTCGCATTATTAGTTTTGTGGAAGGTCCCGGGCGCATATGGCACAAAGCTTTTCATCCGCAAATACTCTTTGGGGAGGTTAACAATGAAAAAACCAAAAGAATTGCAGAGGTACAGAAAGCATTTAATACAGCAGGTATTGATAACAAGATCCCAGATAATATACAATTGGCCATATGGCAAAAGTTCCTTTTTATTGCTACCCTTAGCGGGTTAGGAGCACTTACACGTGCAGAAATTGGGGTTATGCGAAGTACACCACAGGTGCGGGAACTCATGTTACAGGTAGCAGGAGAGATCTGTTTGCTGGCAAGAGCTAAAGGAATAGGGTTAAACGAGCAAGATGTAGCCCGGGTAATGGCAACTATTGATAAGCAGGACCCGCATACTACCGCATCTATGCAACGTGACCTTATGGAAGGTCGGCCTTCAGAACTGGAAGATTTTAACGGGTATATAGTTAAAGAAGCCAGTAGGTGGAAAGTGCCGGTTCCCGTAAATCAGTTTATATACAGTTGCCTTCTGCCTATGGAATTAAAGGCCAGGCAACCCAACCCGTAAGTTCCAGGTATTTTTTGTCTGCCCTTTTAAACGTTTCCTTGCTAAAACGCAACAGCGAAGCTTTTCCCTTTCAGTCATTAACACTATTTTTGCGGCTTATTAGTAAGTTGACCGGCAAAAATATGTGCCGTTTTGAAAACAAACTATCCCTATGAAGTACCTTTTTAATGAGATCGAACAAAAATGGCAGCAATACTGGGCCAAAAACCATACGTTTAAAGCAGAGGACCGCTCTGAAAAGCCCAAATTTTATGTTCTCGATATGTTTCCGTATCCCTCAGGGGCCGGCCTGCATGTAGGACACCCGCTGGGGTATATTGCCAGTGATATCTATGCACGATTTAAAAGGCATGAGGGATATAATGTACTTCATCCGCAGGGATATGATTCCTTTGGGCTTCCTGCCGAACAATACGCGATACAAACCGGACAGCATCCGGCGATCACCACTGAAACCAATATCAAAAGATATCGGGAGCAGCTAGATAAAATGGGCTTTTCTTTTGACTGGAGCCGTGAGTTGCGAACTTCAGATCCTTCGTATTACCAATGGACACAATGGATATTTATTCAGCTTTTCGAATCATGGTACAATATAGAATCTGACACCGCAGCGCCCATTGCAGATTTGATACACATATTTGAAGAAACCGGTAATACGCAAGTACAAGCTGTTTGTGATGAAAATGTAAAACCCTTTACATCAGAACAATGGCGTGCATACAGTGAAGAAGAAAAAGAAAACATACTTCTTAAATACCGTCTTACCTACCTGGCAGAAGCCGAGGTAAACTGGTGTCCCGCCCTGGGTACCGTTCTTGCCAATGATGAAGTGGTAAACGGTGTTTCCGAAAGGGGGGGGTACCCCGTAATACGGAAAAAAATGACCCAGTGGAGCATGCGTATAACTGCATATGCTGAGCGATTGCTTAAGGGGCTTGATACCATAGATTGGCCGGAGCCGCTTAAAGAGAGTCAGCGTAACTGGATAGGCCGTTCCAAAGGAGCTTCCGTACGTTTTCAGTTAGATGGATCTGAGGCCGATATAGAAGTGTTCACTACCCGCCCCGATACTATTTTTGGAGTAACCTTTATGACCCTTGCACCCGAGCACGAGCTGGTTAGTAAAATTACCACAGATGCGCAGAGAGAAGCAGTGAACGCTTATGTAGAAGCTACAGCCAGACGAAGCGAGCGCGAACGTATGGCAGATGTAAAAAGCATATCGGGCGTCTTTACGGGAGCATATGCATTGCACCCGTTTACCGGAGATAAAATACCGGTCTGGATAGGAGACTATGTGCTGGCGGGTTACGGTACGGGAGCGGTAATGGCCGTACCTTGCGGAGACCAGCGCGATCATGATTTTGCCAATTATTTTGCAGGTGAACCGGGAATGCCCCCTGTCAAAAATATTTTTAAAGGAGTAGATGTCACAGAAGAGGCATTTAATGATAAGGAAACTACCATTATTGCCAATTCCGATTTTCTCAACGGTTTGGCGTATGAAGAAGCCACGCAAAAAGCGATTGAAAAATTGGAGGCCCTTGGGCGCGGAGAAGGTAAAATCAATTATCGCCTTCGCGATGCCGTATTTAGCAGGCAGCGTTATTGGGGAGAGCCCTTTCCTGTATATTACGTGAACGGAATGCCCCGTACCATAGCTTTTGAGCATTTGCCACTCGAGCTACCGGAAGTAGAAAAATATCTGCCAACAGAAACGGGAGAGCCTCCCCTGGGCAATGCTGAGATATGGGCATGGGATACCCGTAAAAACAAAGTGGTACAAAATACACTAATTAATGAAAAAGAAGGAGTGTATCCGCTTGAGCTCAATACTATGCCCGGATGGGCGGGCAGTTCATGGTACTTTAACCGATATATGGACCCGCATAATCCTGAACAATTCGTATCACAGGAAGCAGTCAATTACTGGAAAGATGTAGATTTGTACATAGGGGGCAGCGAGCATGCAACCGGACATTTGTTGTACAGCCGTTTCTGGCAAAAATTCTTATTTGACAGGGGTTGGGTACCTGTAGAGGAATATGCCCGAAAGCTTATTAATCAGGGAATGATTTTGGGTACCAGTGCTTTTGTGTACCGTATAAGCGGAAGCAATAAACTGGTTTCAAAAGGTTTAAAAGATGCCTATACTACCGAAGCGATCCATGCAGATATCACATTTGTCAATTCATCTGATGAACTGGATATAGACGCCTTTAAAAAATGGCGGCCTGAATTTGCCAATGCCGAGTTCTTATTAGAGAATGGAAGGTACATAGTAGGGCGTGAACCGGAGAAGATGTCAAAGTCCAAATACAATGTGGTAAATCCAGATGATATTTGCGAACAGTATGGTGCAGATACCCTTCGTTTGTACGAAATGTTTCTTGGGCCTCTGGAACAGGCAAAACCCTGGAATACTTCCGGTATTAGCGGTGTGTTCGGATTTTTGAAAAAACTCTGGAAATTGTATCACAATAGTCCTGACGGTAGTTTTTCAGTTTCAGAAGAAGCTCCTCCTGCGGCTGCTTTAAAAACCCTTCATAAAACCATCAAAAAGGTAAAAGAAGATATTGAAAACTTCTCCTTTAATACATCGGTGAGTTCTTTTATGATCGCGGTTAATGAACTTACTGCACAAAAATGTAATCACAGGGCTATTTTAGAACCGCTGGCCATAACCATTTCACCTTATGCACCACACATAGCCGAAGAGCTCTGGGAAAAACTCGGACATGAAAAGACCATAGCCTACGAAACATTCCCGGCATACGATGAAAAATACCTGGTAGAAAGTACCAAAGAATATCCCGTATCTTTTAATGGAAAAATGCGTTTTAAAATAGAACTTTCACTGGATCTCGATATTGCACAAGTAGAGAAGGCTGTACTGGAAGATGAGCGCACCCAGAAACAGTTGAACGGACGAACCCCTAAAAAAGTAATAGTGGTTCATGGAAAAATCGTGAATGTAGTGGGCTAACAAATGATTATTGGCCATAAGAGAACGTACAGGGCAAAAACCGGATGTCCGGGCTTTTTTTATAAAAATAAAAACCGTTACTAATCGAGTAACGGTTTTTAAATAATGTGATGGGTGCTTTACTTTTTATTTAGGCATTACTACCGTATCAATAGCATGTATCACCCCGTTAGATGCTTCTACATCCGTAATAACTACTGTAGAATAATTGCCTTTCTCATCTTTTAAAACTACATTTTCGCCTTTTAAAGATGCTACCAGCTTACCCCCCTGTACAGTAGTAATCGTAAAACTACCCTTGTTAGCCTTAATGGCTGCAACTACATCGGCAGCTTTAAATGTGCCGGCAACCACATGATAGGTAAGGATAGCCGTAAGAGTACCTTTGTTTTCTGGTTTAAGAAGATTGGCTACAGTACCTTCCGGTAATTTGTCAAAAGCAGCATTGGTAGGTGCAAATACAGTAAAGGGCCCCTCACCGCTTAATGTTTGCACCAGCTCCGCTGCTTTAACAGCGGCTACCAGTGTAGAAAAATCCTCATTACCTGCTGCTACCTCCACAATGTTAGGGTTTACTGCAGTTTCTGCCTTTTCAGTTTCAGTTTTTTTGTCATTACCGTTGGTGTTGGCAAATGTTGTTGCAAATACCATTGCAGATAATGCAAAAGCCGTGGTTAAAGTCTTTAATTTCATTTTTAAATGGTTTTAATTTTTTCTAAAGGTATGGCAAGCATTTATCAAAGCATTCTTTTTTTGTTTAAACTTTCGTTAAAAAAGATAAACAAAATATTAAAACCTTTTATTCACCGGGTTTAACAGATATGATCTAACAGTATCAATTTGGATATTACCGAAAGAAATATCTTCATTTTCAGGTAAATAGTACTAAAAAAATGATTAAAGTGAACCCGAGAGTAGCGTATGCCTGCCCGGATAGCTTCTTAGAAATTAAGAAAATATTTATATTAGTAATAGGATAATATTACTAAATATGAGAAAACTGTGGATTGTATTGCTTTTACTAGGTGCAATAATTACGTATGGTCAAAAACCCCGTGCCCGGGACCTGGGTATTCCATTTACAGGATTACCTGGTTTCTACAATGCTATTACCGATGTACCGGGAGTTGAGATAGGACATAGTACAATAATAGAAGGAAGCGGCGAAAATTTTGCGGGAAAAGGTCCCGTGCGAACAGGAGTTACGGCCATATTTCCGCGTGGAAAAAAATACAGTCCGGTTTTTGCCAACTGGTACAGTTTAAATGGTAACGGTGAAATGACCGGAACGACATGGGTAACAGAGTCCGGATTTTTGGAAACCCCTGTTATGGTCACTAATACCAATAGTGTGGGTGTTGTTAGAGATGCTGTACTTAAATGGTATGTAGATACAGACTGGTACCGGGGAGAAAAAATGTGGTACACGTATCCGGTAGTTGCAGAAACCTATGACGGGTATATGAATGATATTTATGGATTTCACGTAAAAGAAAAACATGTATTGGAAGCCATAAGTAACGCCTCAGGCGGAAAGGTAACCGAAGGGAATGTTGGGGGCGGTACCGGTATGATGTGTCTGGGGTTTAAATGCGGTATTGGCACTGCTTCCCGGGTTGTGCAAATTGGAGAAGCTACCTACACCATTGGTGTATTGGTACAAGCCAATTTTGGCGCCAGAAGAAATCTTACCATTGCAGGTATTCCCGTAGGTAAAGAACTTAAAGATACTTTGAGATATATAATACGCAAGCCACCTGCCTCCAGCCGTGAAGAAGGTGACGGTTCAATAATTGTTGTGGTTGCGACCGATGCTCCTTTACTGCCACATCAGTTAAAACGGGTTGCACAAAGGGTGCCCATAGGTATCGGGCTTGTGGGGGGTCGTGGAAGTAATGGTTCCGGTGATATTTTCCTGGCTTTTTCAACCGCTAATAAAGATGCTTTTAATCGCAAAAATGAAACGCAGGTAGCCATGTTGCCCAACGACCAGCTTTTGGCAATTTTTGAAGGTACCGTATGGGCCGTAGAGGAAGCAGTTATTAACTCAATGATCGCTGCCGAGACCATGGAAGGTATAAATGGAAATACAGCCTATGCCATACCGCATGACCTTTTGGTCAAGGCTCTGAAAAAATACAATCGTATTCAGGATAAAAAGTAAATAAAGGCTTATTTGTTTTTCTTGCAAAAATTTCTGAGCTACCTCAAAAATTTACTTTGAGTAGCTTTGTAAGTACAATACTTCGCATATAGAACACTAATATTCTTTTTTATAAATTATTTTCTTTTTTATAAGGGGGTTTTCGCTTGTTAAAATACAGTTAATAATTATGTTAACTTTCTGACAACCATTAATTTTAGAATGTTAAATTAACATTGCTATGAAAAAAAGAAAGCTTAAGGACTTTGTTCTTTTACTTACAAAAGAAAAAGTTTCCAACCTGTCTCATCGTTCAATTCTGGGAGGCAAATCATACACTTGTGATATCCCTTTGCTTGCGGGCAGTTATAACTGTCCCCCGGAAGAATCTGTTAACATTAATGGAGGATACTCAGCACACCAGAGTGAATTCAGTATGTATGCACCAGCGCCGGTCAGTGCATCTGTGTGCCTGAGGCCACATCTGCTTTAACATGTTGGCTATATACAAAGAACGTTTATCAGCCTTTCCAGATCATAATCAGTAAAAAAATCAGATTTAAGTAATAAGCCGGTTTTTTTATGACATAGCTGCTATGCTATTGATTTGTAGATCATGGTAACCAGTTGTGATCTTGCCATAGGGCTTTATACAATATATAAGTTGTTTTTTAACGTGTTTATAAGGTTTAAAACAGGGCTGACCTCCCAAAATCGGAAAATGTGAAAGTTGAAACCGAAATAAAACAAGAAGTAAACCGAGTTACCGAAAATCGAGAGAGTAGGATAATTAACTAAAGTAAAACTAAATGAATATGAAATCTAGAATTTTATTGTTTTTGGGCATTTCTGCCATGCTTTTATCATGTTCACGTGATGATGAGCAAACAGATGCCAATTTAACAGATGGAGTGAATTTTACCGGTTCTCAACAGGTTTCGGCGATAGAAAGAAGACTGTCATTAGATGAAAAATCACTTTTTAAAGAGATCTTTTTTGGGCGTGCAGCTACTTCAGAGTTATCTCATGTAAATGACCTTATAGCCGTTAAAAGTAATCTTGAGGAAAGTGAAATAGCCGAGGTAAACCGGGTAGAGAACCTTATCTTATCTAATATTGACGGATTAGACAGTTCGTTTTTTGCCAGTTTTAATGCAAATATTACCAGTGGTGATCATTTATTGGTTCAACAAACTTTAAAAGATGGCGGAGTAATGCTGGAGAAAGCACTTTTAAGTACTCCCGAAATTGCCGAAGAAGTTATGCTGGGTAAAGAGCTGGCTGAAAAAATAAACATCCAAGATTTCACAAATGCCGATGGAACTCTAAATCAAGCTCGCTTAAACGAACACATAAACAGCCGCCACCAGGAGTTCGCAGCTCTTTGCGGTCCTACGTTCTGTTTTGCAGCCGTTGTTATTGTGGTTGCACAAACCGTTGCAGCAGCAGTTAACTATGCGGGTGCTGTTAATGTATATGTCTGGTTTAACGTATTCCGATGGGTTAATGGCCCCAAAAAGCAGGCGCAGGAAGTGCTTGCAGAAAGTGAGTTGCAGGAAGAGATCATGATCGATGAAATTGTCACTCATTATGGAGTATGATACATCTGGAAGCAAAATGAAAATATTCACTCTTAAAAATTTACGAACGGTTATTTATGTTTCCATTGTTTTTAGTGGTGTTTATATTTCGTTCATAGTTTCCAACAGGGATAATCCTGTACGCTTGTCTTATACAAGCGTACAGGAATTGTATTCGGTTTTTCCTCAGGGCTGGGCATTTTTTACCAGAAACCCAAAAGAAGAAGTATTACAGCTCTATAAAATGGAAGGGGATAAACTGGTTTTAGTAAATAACAGTGCTTCTTTGTCGTTTAAAGATTTTTTCGGGTTTAAAAGGCAAACCAGGAAAGTAAGTGCAGAACTTGCAGAGATCATTAAAAAAGTACCCACCCAAAGCTGGAAGGAACACAGGGGCGGAGAGATTTCAGAAGTACTAAAAAAGCTGGTTCTTTCAGATACGGTTTCTAATATTTTCACAGAAAAACTTCTTTCGGGAGAATATATAATTTACAGAAGTAAACGTGTACCGTGGGCCTGGTCTAAATCGAACGTAAAATTGCCTTACAGGGCCGTTAAAATATATGTAAAATGACTTTGGATTTTAAATGGACAAATACATTAGGGTTAGCAAGGACCCTGCTGGCTTTGGGAACTGTGTTTACATTACTGGTAAACTCTAATGCTGTGCTGTTTAATACACTGGCCCTTAATGAAAAACCAAGTTTGTTGCAGGGTTTCGGACTTTTTTACCTTCTTAAGGATTATCTGGTTCTTGCAAAAACCATAGCAATCTTCGCTTTATTACTGGTATTGTCAGGATACTATCCACGCTATACAGGCATCATACACTGGTATATATCCTATTCTTTCTTTTCTTCGTGTAATTTGATTGATGGAGGAGATCATATTACCGCAGTAATCACCTTTCTGCTACTACCCATAACAATTACAGACTCCAGAAAATCGCATTGGGACCCGCCGGTTTACAGTAAAAATACAATTCGTTCCATACTGGCAAGATCATTTCTAACATTAGTAAAAATTCAGGTCTGTGCCATCTATTTTCATTCTTTTGTAGGCAAAGCTGCAGCTACAGAATGGGTAAACGGAACCGCTACTTTTTATTGGCTCACTCATGAATATTTTGGTATTCATGCCACCTTACGCCCCCTTTTCTTATGGCTTCTTTCAAATGCATTTGCAGTTACGATCGTTACCTGGGGTACACTGGCGGTAGAGTTCTTATTGTCCGCAGGAATTGTTTTAGATAAAAACAGCCCTAAGAGAAAATGGTTTCTGATAACCGGCATCCTGTTTCACTTCAGTATAGTGATCGTTCACGGGCTTGCCAGTTTTTTCTTTGCAGTAAGTGCGGGGCTTATTTTATACCTTTTGCCTAATGATTATGTGATTAACATCACCTCTCTTTTAAAAAAGCGAAAATTAAAATTTTATGTTAGGAGCCATTCTCGTTTTTGATACATTGATACTGTTGTTCCCTTTATTGCTTTACTATTTTCCACCTAAGGAAATCAATGCACTTTACGGTTATCGTACCAAAAGATCATCTAAAAACGAGACCAACTGGCGTTTTGCTCAAAGACATTTTGCCCGTAACTGGATAAAGATACCATTTATTGTATTTCTCACTCAGCTTGTATTGATACTTTCGGGTGTATCAATAGATGTCAACTCGTCAGTATTGCCATTGGTATCATTATCGGAGTTTGTACTGGGATCGTTTGTGTGTGCATACACTACGGAAAATGCTTTGAAAAGACTTGAGAAGGAAAACAATACACCTGTCTGAGTTGTAATATGGGTGCCGGCGGGCTAAAAAACAGAAGCTGATAACTTGTACTGACAAAAGATCACAAAGTTAAAACCCTGCTAAATTTGGCGGGGTTTTTGCTGTATTTATTGTAATTTTATGATCAAATTAAAAAGAGTATGTTTGGAATAGATCCTTTATATTGGATAATTATAGGAGGCTTTATGCTGGCGAGTATGCTGGTGAGCCAACGTTTAAAAAACAAGTTTAAAAAATACTCAAAGGTACATCTGAGAAATGGCATGAGTGGGGCCGAGATTGCCGAAAAAATGTTGGCAGATCACGGTATAAATGATGTGAAAGTAATATCAACTCCCGGTATGCTTACAGATCACTATAACCCCATGAACAAAACAGTGAACCTTAGTGAAGGGGTATATACCCAACGTAACGCCGCTGCCGCTGCCGTAGCTGCTCATGAATGCGGACATGCCGTACAGCATGCAAAAGGCTATGAGTGGTTGCAAATGCGTTCTAAATTGGTGCCGATAGTGAATGTGGCTTCCGGGCTTTCCACCTGGTTAATCTTTGGTGGTTTTATCCTGGGAGTAACTTCGCAATTTGGATATGCAATAGCCGTTGCAGGTGTGGTGTTGTTTGGCTTCGGTACACTGTTCAGTTTTATAACACTTCCGGTAGAATACGATGCCAGTAACCGTGCTTTGGCCTGGCTTAAGTCTAAAAATATCGTGAGCCAACAAGAGTATGAAGGTGCGGAAGATTCCCTCAAATGGGCCGCTCGTACCTATGTAGTAGCTGCTTTGGGTTCGCTGGCAACTTTATTGTATTTTGCATTAAGAGTATTGGGGAGCAGAGAATAAATAAAAAGTACAGCATTCAAATATAAAAAAGGCCCTGAATACAAACAGGGCCTTTTTTTAGATCTGTATTTGCCTTTCTATTTGTTGATTGAGCGAGATAAAAGTTTCCGTTCTCGAGACGCCTTCAATAGTTTGAATTTTATGATTCAGAAGATTCATAAGGTGTTCGTTATCCCTGCATAGCAATTTTATAAGAATGCTCCAGTTGCCGGTGGTATAATGGCATTCCAGCACTTCCGGTATATCCTTTAGCTGTTTAACAGCTTCGGGATTTCGCATGGCCTTGTCCAGATAAATACCAATAAAAGCCATGGTAGAATATCCTAAAACCTTCGGATTTATGATAAATCTTGAGCCTGATATAAGCTTTGATTCTTCCAGTTTACGTAAGCGCTGATGAATAGCTGCCCCGGAAATGCCTATCCTTCTTGCAATTTCCAGTATAGGCTTGCGTGCATCTTCCATGAGATAGCGTAAAATCTCTTTGTCAATACCGTCAATCTCAACGATTTCGTTAGCTATTTTCATCTTTTAGCATTATTTTGAATTCAATATACTAAAAAAGCTATCATATTAGTAGTTATCCTGCAATATTGTCTGGGTTATAACCCAAATACGACACTTCTTTTTCCTTAAAAGTAATGTCATAAGTCTTTAACTCCTTTAGTATAGGGGTGTATATTTCTTTATTTATGGGAATACAAACTCCCGGTGTATGAATAGTGCCATCCAGAATATTGAGAGTGGCAATAGCGGCAGGCAGGCCTACAGTTTTAGCCATAGCCGTATAGGTCCTGTCTGCTCCTATGGTAACCATACTGGCATCTATCTGATATTTTTTTCCGTTCATTGTGTAACCAAATTTGTGATACATCACGATCATATCTTTATCATCTTCCTGTAGTGTCCATTCTTGTTCCAGTATTCTTTGCAGCACTTGTGCCGGGGTAGCATTTTTGATACCTGCTTTTTTATGCGGATTGAAAAGATCCAGTTCCAACAATTTCTCCCAAATAATATCGTCCTGGTCAATTTTAAGATAGTGTCTCATTTTTAGCTCCACCGAATCAGTAGGTGAATACGGAAGGAAAGAATTTATAAACTCCCGGTACGACATATTTTCCGAATCTTCTATGGTATAGCTATCATCAGTAAGACCCAATTGAACAAAAACATTCCAGGCTCTTGAAAAGCCTACTCTGCGCATAGTGCCTCTATACAACGTAAGGGCATTATCCAGGCCATAGGCACTTCTGTATTTAAGCGAATCTCGATTGGCATAGGCTTCAAAACGCCCGTAGTTTTCAATATCCAGAAATTCTGTTCGCCTGAAAAGCTTGTGATAAGGAATGTATTTATAAGTACCCTCCTGTATAAATTTGGCGGCACCCCCCTGTCCGGCCAGCACCACATTACGGGGGTTCCAGGTAAACTTATAGTTCCATAAGTTATTGTCACTTTCCGGTGCGACCAGCCCTCCCGTAAAAGATTCAAAAAGAATTATTTTACCCCCGTTACCGCGTATGCGGTCTATCACCTCCATAGCACTCATGTGGTCAATTCCCGGATCTACTCCTATCTCATTTAAGAATACAAGTTTGTTTGCTTTTGCTTCTGTATGTAAAGCTTCCATTTGGTCACTTACATACGAGGCGGTTACCAAATGTTTTTTTAAGGTAATGCAGTCACGGGCTACTTCAATATGAAGAGCCGCCGGAAGCATAGAAACCACAATGTCGGCATTTTTTATAGCATTTTGTCTTTGCTCTTTGTCTAAAACATTTAAGGTGATCGTTTTTCCGGAAGGATGGCCCAGCAAAAGTTTTTTGGCATTTTCAGGGTTTTGATCTGCTATGGTAACGGTTAACTGCTTACGGGCACTTTGCTTTAGAAAATAATCGACCAGGTATGAAGTGGACTTTCCTCCTCCTATAATAAGAATATTTCGCATAGTGGTTTTTCTTCAGTATTTTTGTAAATGGAAAAATGTAACACGAAAGTAGTAAAATGTTACATTTATAAGAAATAAGTAATTTGAAGTTATGAACAAAACAATTCTGGGATTTGGTGCTTTTTTTGGCCTTACCGCTGTTATCCTGGGTGCTTTTGGAGCACATGGGCTTAAACAACAAATAGATGCAGATGCTATTGCCAGTTTTGAGACCGGCGTGAGGTACCAGATGTATCATGCATTGTTACTTTTGTTTTTGGGAGGTACTACCGTGTTTGATAATATACTCACCAAAAGACTGTTTTATCTGTTGTTAATTGGAATACTTCTGTTCTCAGGGTCCATTTATCTGCTGGCTACCAACAGCCTTACGTCTTTTAATTTTACCTCTATTGCACTGCTAACTCCTATTGGAGGTGCCTTTTTAATACTAGCCTGGAGCTTAATGCTTTGGAAGATAATCGTTAAAAAGTATAAATAACTCGTTAGCGAAAACGTTTGAGAGACTATTATTTTTTAATTTTGTACCGTAAAATCGGTATAATTGAAACCTAACTTTATGGAAAACAATGCAATGACAGCAAAGATGATTTCTTTAGAAGAATATGGAATAAAAAAGGCAAAAGTACATTATCAGTTATCATCAGATAAACTGCATGAAATTACAATTGCCCGGGGCCAGGGAGTAGAAGCATCTTCGGGAGCATTGGCAATAAATACAGGAGAGTTTACCGGCCGCTCTCCTAAAGATCGTTTTATTGTAAAAGATGAAATTACAAAAGATAAGGTTTGGTGGGGAGATATTAATATTCCTTTTGAGCCTGAGGCTTTTGACCGGCTTTATGACAAAGTAACCGCATATCTGAAAGAAAAAGAAGTATTTGTAAGAGACTGCTATGCTTGTGCAGATCCGGAGTACCAGGTAAATATTCGTGTAATTAATGAGTATGCCTGGAGCAATCTTTTTGTTTATAATATGTTCCTGAGGCCGGAAACTAAAGATCTCAAAGATTTTGATCCGGACTGGCTTGTTATTAATGCTCCCGGTTTTATGGCAGACCCTGAAATTGATGGTACACGGCAACATAATTTTGCAATCCTTAATTTCACAAGGAAAATAGCCTTAATAGGAGGTACCGGATATACCGGAGAGATTAAAAAAGGGATTTTCTCAGCCCTTAATTTTCTTCTTCCCGTTTATAAAAATACATTGCCCATGCATTGCAGTGCCAATGTGGGAGAAAAGGATGATACAGCTATTTTCTTTGGTCTTTCCGGAACCGGTAAGACCACACTATCTGCAGATGCTTCCAGAAAACTTATAGGAGATGATGAACATGGGTGGACCCATAAGAACAGTGTTTTCAACTTTGAGGGAGGCTGTTATGCCAAAGTAATTAATCTTTCACAGGAAAATGAGCCTGAAATATACGGAGCCATAAAGCGCGGAGCACTCTTGGAAAACGTGATCATAAACGAAAAAGGAGAGGTAGATTTTCAAGACACCTCAATTACTCAAAATACACGGGTAAGCTATCCTATTTATCATATAGAGAACATACAAAAGCCCTCTACAGGGAGCAACCCAAAGAATATATTTTTCCTTACCGCCGATGCTTTCGGCGTTCTGCCTCCTATTTCTAAATTAACCCCGGGTCAGGCTGCATATCACTTTATATCTGGATATACAGCAAAAGTAGCAGGAACTGAAGCGGGTATTGATGAACCGTTACCAAGTTTTTCAGCCTGTTTTGGAGCGCCGTTTATGCCCTTACACCCAACGTATTACGCCGAGATGCTGAGCAAAAAGATGAAGGAGTCAGGTGTAAATGTATGGTTGATCAACACGGGGTGGACCGGAGGTCCTTACGGAGTGGGAAGCCGCATGAAGCTCAAATATACGCGTGCTATGATCAATGCGGCACTTAATGGTGAGCTCAGCAATGAGATCACTCCGGAATATTATCATATTCACTCTGTATTTGGCGTAGCCCAACCCAGAGTATGCCCGGGCGTACCTACAGAAGTACTGAGCCCAAGACAAACCTGGAACAACGATGAAGGTTATTATAAAAAGGCACATCAACTGGCAAAAGCGTTTAAAGATAACTTCAAAAAATTTGAGTCATATGCCAGTGAAGAGATTATTGGTGGAGGGCCGCTTGTGTAAACAGAAAACCTAAAGGGGCGTTACCGGCTCTGCTCTGAAGAGATCGAGAACCCGTATTTCGGGGAGCAGATGCTGCGCTGTGGTAAAATACAGGAAACCATACAATAGGTACCATATTCTAACAGGCGGGGTCCGTTCGTTTTCAGTGAGTCGTCCTAAAATAGGTTGACAGTTTTTAAAGATTTAATTTAGTCCTGTGAAGCTAGCT
>NZ_JBBEWR010000020.1:0-46914 GCF_037646345.1 Ascidiimonas aurantiaca
TCAGCCCGCAGCCCCCCGGTAGAGGATCTCCGCCCCCAATGGGGTCGGGGTCGCCCTGGGCGTGTCCGCTAAATGATACTATACCTATACTGCATAGAAATATAAGTCGCCTTAAGGCAACATACAAAAACATGTTCATATACTTAGCTATTTGAAGTTTGGGCAGGTGAGGGAGAAAAAAATTAACCGGGCGTTCTCTAACGAACACCAAATGAAAAATTATGTAATGTAAAGTCGATACATAGGCGTTATTTATTAGATTTTAGCTACGGTTTTACTATCGAAAATAAGTTATAAAACCGTTTTATTTTCTGATAAATATACGCGCTAAAACGGTATTTTCATAACGAAATCACAAATTTACGAGCGATATTTTTAGACACTAAACACCATAAATACTGCTAAAATATTCATTAACAGCAGTTTACCATACATCTCTTTTTTTGAGATCCTTAAAATTTTAACATTTATAAGAAAGCAGAAGTAGGCAGATAATACACAAAGCCGCCCGAAAACAGCTAGACAACTACGAGAAGCTTTAAGAAACTTCTTTTTAAACTGAAAATAAAGGGAGTATTTTTTTAGAATTTTCGGGAAGTTCACACCTCTGTAAAAACAGCGATCAATTTTACACTAATTTTAACCTCTTTCTATTGTAAAACCGTCACAAACCTTCTATATTCGTTCTTAGTAGAAGTCAGCGTTCACATATTCTGAAAACACACCGGTATTACTGAGAGATTGAAAACGGGAGCATTTCCCGTAGTTTCCCAAAAACCAAAAAAATGTCTTACGAAAAACAATTACGGTACGATAAAGCTTATTTGAGAATGGCACTTGAATGGGGAAAACTCTCATATTGCCGGAGAAAACAGGTAGGCGCCCTGATCGTAAAAGACCGTATGATCATTTCCGATGGCTATAACGGTACTCCTACAGGGTTTGAGAATGAATGTGAAGATGAAGATGACCAGACTAAATGGTATGTGCTCCATGCCGAAGCCAATGCTATTTTAAAAGTAGCCTCTTCTACGCAATCGTGTTTGGGAGCTACCCTTTATATTACACTTTCGCCCTGCCGCGAATGCAGTAAACTGGTACACCAGGCAGGAATACAGAGAGTAGTTTACCTTAATAGTTATAAAGACGACTCCGGTTTACAATTTCTTGCTAAAGCGGGCGTTGAATTAGTACACATTTCTGATTTAGATTTTTGAGAACATGCCGGAGAGAAGAGATTATTACTGGATACCCCTGGTCATTGCCGCATCGGTAGCACTGGGCATTTTTATTGGAGGCAAACTGAGGTTTCACGATACCCCTGAAAAACTTTTTACCACCAATTCTAAGAAAGACAAGCTAAACCGCCTTATCGATTATATTGATTATGAATATGTAGATGATGTAAATACAGATAGTATTGTAGATGTAACCGTAAATAATATACTGGATAAACTGGACCCTCATTCGGTCTATATACCTAAAAAGGAAATGCAGCGGGAATCAGAGAACATGAAAGGAGATTTCGTGGGTATAGGGGTAAGTTTCTACATGTATAAGGATACGCTGGCCGTAATACGCTCTATTGAAGGAGGCCCCAGTGAAGAAGCGGGCATACGGCAGGGAGACCGCATACTTTTTGCAGACGAAGATACCCTTTTCGGAAAAAACCTGAGAAGTGAAGCTATAGTAAGCAGGTTAAAAGGAAAACCGGACACTCCGGTTTCTCTGGGTATTTACCGTAAAGGCACTGATGATATTTTTAATGTAACGGTAAAAAGGACCCATGTTCCCATTAAAAGCGTAGATGCTTTTTATATGCTTAATGACCGTATGGGGTATATAAAAATCAACAGATTTGCAGAGTCCACCTATCGGGAATTTAAACAGGCACTTACCTTTTTAAAACAGGAAGGTGCCACTGAAATGGTACTTGACCTGCGCGACAACCCCGGGGGGTACCTGGGCATCGCAGAACAGATAAGTGATGAATTTCTGGAGGATAATAAACTCATTCTTTTTACAAAAAATAAAAAAGGTACTATAGAGAAAAGCTTTGCCACCCGTAAAGGCGATTTTGAAAATGGGTATGTCTATGTACTTATCAATGAAAAATCGGCCTCAGCCAGTGAGATCATAGCGGGTGCCTTACAGGATAATGACAAAGGCACCATTGTAGGCAGACGCTCTTTTGGCAAAGGGCTCGTTCAACGTGAAATGCCCCTGCCCGATGGTTCTGCCGTTCGCCTTACCATATCACGCTATTACACACCAACAGGCCGCTCTATACAGCGCTCTTACAAAAAAGGTATAGAAGACTATTACAACGATTATTACGATCGTTTTCAAAATGGCGAATTAAGATCTCAGGACAGTATTAAAATTGACGATTCACTTAAGTTTACAACTCCCAAAGGAAAAGTGGTGTACGGAGGGGGCGGCATCATACCCGATGTGTTTATACCTCTGCGAACCAACCGGGAAGAAGAATCTCTTATTTACCTGTTACAATCCGGGTTCCTCTCCTATTTTGTCTTTGAGCAACTGGATAAAAGCAGGGAGCCCTATAACGCATATACCAAAGAAAGCTTTATGAACAACTATTATGTGGAGGATGCTCTCGTAACTGATTTTATAGAATATGCACAGGCCAGTAATATTGGCCTCGACTTCAAAAAATACTACCCTGTTATTAAGAAATATATAAAAGCAAACCTCGCCGAGCAGCTATTTGGTTCTAATGCGTCTTACCAGATACAAAATGAAGATGACGATATGCTGAAGAAAGTATTGGAAATAAGTGATACCGTAGAAATTGAATAACCTCTTAAAGCCGGGCTATGCGCTGTACAGTTCGCAGGTTTCGGGTAGTGGCTTTGGTTTTGAATAATCGCTCTAAAAAGTGATTGCTGTATTTTAGTTTTCGTCCGTCTTTTTCACAACAAACAAAAACCGCCCTGTCTATTACAGTAAATTGCTCATTCTGATTGTTATATGCATACAGTTGTTCTATCTGTTTTTCAGAAGGGGGTTCTTTAAGAAAGGTTACGTATATTTTTTGAGTATCGGTTAGGGTAGCTTCCTGATATGGACTTTTATCGGGAAACGCTTCAAATGTTTTATAAGGAAACAGGATCATAGGTATTTCGTACCCAAATGTATGCACAAAAACCGACTGGAGTTCTGTTTCCAGTATCCAGGTACTATAGTGAGGAGTTTCCAGTACTATATTCCCGCTTTGAATATATGTGCGTACGTTTTTAAAGCCATGCTCACCTAAAAGCGTACGTAAAAAATCCATTTTTATGAGCTTGTGCCCGCTCACATTGATCCCTCTCAACAAAACTACATACGTGTTCATGCTTATATTCCATAGAAGTTACACCCCTTCTGCTTTATCATGAACTTTGGTGTGTTTTCCTTCGTTCCAGAGTGTGAGTATATCTGTTGCCACCTGTGCCCCGCTTCCTGCAGCAATAGAAAACTGGCTCCTTCCTCCTGCCAGTGTACCTGCAACATAGAGTCCGTCACCAACTTTGTACCCTTCATTTTTTACCCATACCCTGTTCTTTTCAACCGGTGCCATGGGATGCGGCTCCAGATAGTTTTCCAGTCCTTTTATAGTAAACGGCTGGGCATACCCCACAGCAAGGACCACTATGGCAGAACGGTATGTATTTTTGTTTGTGACCACACTAAAACCATTGGGCTGCTGTTGAACGGCCAATACTTTTTCTTTTTCTATTTGCTCAACTGCAGGATACAGGGTTGCCAATTGTTCTTTTCCCTTGTTTAGTATTGCGGCACCTGTGGTACCGGGAGGTATTCCCAATGCGTTATTAAAAAGGGCAGACTGTAAGTGTGAAGCCCTCTGGTGTATAATGATGCCTGTTTTTTTGTTTTCTGCATAGGGTTTTTCCAGGGCCGAACCCAAAACTAGGGCACATTGCATACCTGCCGCACCCCCTCCAATGATCAATACATCAAACATTACTCTTTATTATTGATTTTTTGCTGTATTTTTTTTGAAACATTCATAATTAAGAGCAAAAGCACCGCACATAAAGAAGCTACAATACCTATAAGCGCTATTACGCTGTCTCCCTCAAAAGGAGCATTAAAGTTTACCACAGTGGCATTATAGCCAATAAGTACTACAGCAAGTATCAATAAAACGATAGTAAAAATCCTCATAACTAAAACAAACCTTTAATATTCGCAGTAAAAAGTTTAACCGCTATGGCTAATAATATGATCCCAAAAACCTTCCGCACGATACTAATCCCTCCTCTTCCGAGAAAACGCTCAATACGATGAGACGACTTAAGAACAATATACACAAAAATAACATTTAACAACACGGCCAGAATGATATTTATATCTGCAAACTCAGCCTGTATGGACACTAAAGTAGTCATAGTTCCCGCACCGGCAATAAGCGGAAAAGCAATGGGAACAATAGAAGCTGTTTCAGGAATATCATCTTTATAAAGTGTAATTCCCAGAACCATTTCAATAGCCAGAAAGAAAATAATAAAAGATCCTGCCACTGCAAAAGAATATACATCTATCCCTATAAGCTTGAGTATCTTTTCTCCTACATACATAAAAGCGATCATGATAATCCCGGCAACAATAGAAGCTTTTCTGGATTGTATGTGACCCACTTTTTTGCGTAAGTTTATTATTACGGGAAGGCTCCCTATGATATCAATAACCGCAAAAAGGATCATGGTGGCAGAAAGAGTTTCTTTAAAACTTATTTTGCTAAAAAAAGTCTGGAACATACTGCGTATTTAATGTGTGCAAAGGTACATTATTATACCATATAATTATATGCATTAACTTTTCCTTTTCATCTTTTTGAACGTACCTTTGCGTCATGTTTCAACTGGAAAAAACTATTGTTTCTGAAGAGATCCTTGAAAATGATTTTGTGTGCAACCTTTCGGCTTGTAAAGGTGCCTGCTGTGTAGAGGGCGATGCCGGTGCACCGCTGGAAGTTTCTGAAATGCAAATACTCGAAGAACTATATGACACCATACAACCTTTTCTAAGAAAAGAAGGGGTAGCTGCTATAGAAAAACAGGGCCTTTTTGTGAAAGGGGCAGACGGCGAGTGGGAAACCCCTCTGGTAAATCAAAAAGAATGTGCCTATGTAACTTTTGATAAAGCAGGTATTGCCAAATGCGGTATAGAAGAAGCTTACCATGCAGGGGCCATTTCATGGAAAAAACCTGTTTCGTGCCACCTGTACCCGGTTCGTATAAAGCAATACCGTGATTTTGCCGCAGTAAACTATCACCGCTGGCACCTGTGCGATGACGCCTGTGCCCTGGGTAAAGAACTGCAGATGCCCATTTATAGATTTGTAAAAGAAGCCCTGATACGTAAATTTGGTGAAGCGTGGTATAAACAACTGGAAATCGTGGCCCGCGATCTTAAAACCTGAGTCTGTTTTTTTAACACAAACAGATTTTGTACAGTTAAAGCAACCTAACGTTTTTTCTTTCATTTCACAGGTGTTTGTTTAATGCCTTATATTTTTTAACACACAGCAGCCCACTTAACAATTTTTTAACAACATCAATATTTATCAATGGAGAGTTCACATTTCAACAACCCATGTTAAAAACTTTGTAGTATTAACTGCCAAACACCCTTTCAATTTTGAAGACAATTTTGAATCTTTGTTAAGCAAGATCACCTCGCCAAAATAATCGTCAACTTATTAAAAATTAGAATCATGTCTGTAGCAGTTGAGCCCATTTTACAAGAAAATAAAGATCGGTTTGTTATTTTCCCCATTCAACATCACGATATCTGGGAGTGGTATAAAAAACAGGAAGCCTGTTTCTGGACGGCAGAGGAAATAGACCTGCATCAGGATCTTAATGACTGGACCAATAAATTAAGTGATGATGAGCGCTATTTTATAAAACATATACTGGCGTTTTTTGCTGCATCAGATGGTATAGTTAACGAAAATCTGGCAGAAAATTTTGTAAATGAGGTTCAATATTCTGAGGCTAAGTTTTTTTACGGTTTTCAGATCATGATGGAAAATATTCATTCTGAAACCTATTCACTACTTATTGACACTTATGTAAAAGACGAGGCAGAAAAAAATATACTTTTTAAAGCCATTGAAAACTTTCCCGCTATCAAGAAAAAGGCACAATGGGCCCTTAAATGGATCGAATCTCCCAGCTTTGCAGAACGCCTTATCGCTTTTGCAGCCGTAGAGGGTATTTTCTTTTCAGGTGCATTCTGTTCCATTTTCTGGTTAAAGAAAAGAGGGCTTATGCCCGGGCTCACCTTCTCTAATGAACTAATTTCCCGTGATGAAGGTATGCATTGTGATTTTGCGGTTCATTTGCATAATAACCATCTGGTAAATAAAGTACCCAAAGAGCGTATTAAAGATATTATCATTGATGCGCTTAATATTGAGCGTGAATTTATAACTGAGTCACTGCCGGTAAGCCTTATTGGCATGAATGCTAAGCTAATGACACAGTACCTTGAGTTTGTAACAGACCGCCTTCTGGTTGAACTGCAATGTGAAAAAGTTTATAATTCAACCAATCCGTTTGATTTTATGGATATGATCTCTCTTCAGGGAAAAACCAATTTCTTTGAAAAAAGAGTATCTGAATACCAAAAAGCAGGCGTACTCAATAAAGAAAGTGATACCGGGAAGAAAATTAGTTTCGATGCTGATTTTTAATCCTGTAACAGGTTGCCCCGGGCATTACCTGGATTAAAAAATACCGCCTTTCCTGTTTTTCTGGAAAGCTGCCTTACTTAACATTACCCAAAGGTTAAAAAAATAATTAAGATCTATGTACGTAGTAAAAAGAGACGGCCGCAAAGAGCCCATAATGTTTGATAAGATCACAGCAAGAGTACGAAAGCTCTGCTACGGATTAAATTCCCTTGTTGACCCTGTTAAAGTAGCCATGCGGGTTATTGAAGGGCTGTATGATGGCGTTAGCACTTCAGAGTTAGATAATCTCGCAGCAGAGATCGCCGCTACCATGACCACTACACATCCTGATTATGCAAAGCTGGCAGCGCGGATCTCTGTTTCCAACCTCCACAAAAATACCAAGAAGTCGTTCTCAGAAACCATGACCGACCTTTATGAATACGTCAATCCGAGAACCGGTAAAAAAGCACCTCTGCTCTCTGATGAAGTGTACAAGGTAATTGCAGATAATGCAGATATGCTGGATTCTACCATCATATACAATCGTGATTTTGGCTATGATTATTTTGGGTTTAAAACCCTCGAGCGTTCATATTTGCTTAAATTAAACGGTAAAATTGCCGAACGCCCGCAACACATGCTCATGAGAGTTTCCCTGGGTATTCATCTCAATGACATTGAAAGTGCCATCGAGACCTATGAGCTCATGTCAAAAAGATATTTTACCCACGCTACTCCTACCCTTTTTAATTCCGGCACGCCCAAGCCACAAATGTCGTCCTGTTTTTTGCTTACCATGAAAGAAGACAGTATAGACGGTATTTACGATACCCTTAAACAAACCGCCAAAATATCACAGTCGGCCGGTGGTATTGGCCTCTCTATACACAACATACGTGCCACCGGATCATACATTGGTGGTACCAACGGTACCTCAAACGGTATTGTACCCATGCTCAGGGTATTTAACGATACCGCCCGATATGTAGATCAGGGAGGTGGTAAGCGAAAAGGCAGTTTTGCCATTTACATAGAACCCTGGCACGCTGATATTTTTGATTTTCTTGACCTCAAAAAGAATCATGGAAAAGAAGAGATGCGCGCCCGAGATCTTTTCTACGCCATGTGGACACCCGATCTGTTCATGAAAAGAGTAGAAGAAGACGGGACCTGGACCCTTATGTGCCCCAATGAATGTCCCGGCCTTTTTGATGTATATGGCGATGAATTTGATGTACTTTACCAAAAATACGAAAAGGCCGGAAAAGGCAGAAAAACCATTAAAGCCCGTGAGCTTTGGGAAAAAATACTGGAATCTCAAATAGAAACCGGTACCCCTTATATGCTTTATAAAGACGCGGCCAACCGAAAATCCAACCAGAAAAACCTGGGTACCATACGTTCGTCCAACCTTTGTACCGAAATACTCGAATATACCTCTCCCGATGAAGTAGCCGTTTGTAACCTGGCATCCATAGCACTCCCTATGTTCGTGAAAGGATCGGAATTTGATCATAAAGAGCTTTTTAAAGTAACCAAACGTGTTACTAAAAACCTCAACAGGGTCATAGACCGTAATTTTTATCCGGTAGAAGAGGCCCGGCGTTCCAACTTCAGGCACCGCCCCATAGGGCTCGGCGTTCAAGGACTTGCAGATGCCTTTATTATGCTGCGTCTTCCCTTTACCAGTGACGAAGCTAAAAAACTCAATCAGGAAATATTTGAGACCCTGTATTATGCCGCTGTAACTGCCTCTATGGAACTTGCTAAAGAAGAAGGTGCATACGAAACCTATAAAGGCTCTCCTATTTCAGAAGGCCAGTTCCAACATAATCTCTGGGGTATAAAAGACGAAGAGCTAAGCGGTCGTTGGGACTGGGGTAAACTGCGAAAATCTGTTCTGAAACACGGCGTACGTAATTCACTGCTCGTAGCACCTATGCCCACAGCCTCCACTTCCCAAATACTTGGGAACAATGAGTGTTTTGAGCCCTATACCTCCAACATTTATACCCGTAGGGTACTTTCCGGAGAATTTATTGTAGTAAATAAATATCTGCTGGAAGATCTGGTAAGTCTTGGGCTGTGGAGTGAAGACCTTAAACAACAACTTATGAGAGCTAACGGCTCTGTTCAGGATATTGATGGCATTCCTGAAGATCTCAAAGAAATATATAAAACCGTGTGGGAATTAAGCATGAAAGATATTATAGATATGTCCCGCCAAAGAGGATATTTTATAGATCAGTCACAATCGCTTAATCTTTTCATGGAAAATGCTAACTTTGCCAAACTAACTTCTATGCATTTTTATGCATGGAAGAGTGGCCTGAAAACCGGAATGTATTATCTGAGAACAAAAGCAGCAGTAGATGCTATTAAGTTTACCCTTGATAATAGTAAGAAAGAAGCGCCGGTACCGCAAATGCAAAATGCCACTCTGGGTGTACAGGCACCTAAAGTAGCAGTAGAACCTCTCACGCCCCAGGAGTTGCAGGAAATGCTGGCAAAATCCCGCCAAAGCGAGGATGATGATTGTCTTATGTGTGGTTCTTAATTTTTAATCTGTTTGAACTTGACCAGAAAAGGGAAGTGTAACAACTTCCCTTTTTATTTAAAAAAAATTACCCTTGTGGAAAACCATCCCGAAAATACCATCTCCTGTAGCAAGTGTAATGCCCCGGTCGAGGCAGATGATCACTACTGTTCAGAATGCGGTTATCCCGAAAGAGGTACCGATAATGAAAAGTCCCGGTTTATTGCCGCACATATTCTAACCCGAAACCAAAGGAGAGAAAATAAAAAATCCATTCGCTCAGGAGGGAATACATTGTTTTTTCTGGCAGGACTTATGTTTTTAGCGGGCATTTATACAGCTTATATACAGCATGGCAACCTAGATGTATTCATTACCAATTCTGTTTTAGCCATTATTTATCTGGGATTGGCCCTTTGGATAAAACACAGGCCCTTCATGGCCCTTTTACTTGCCTTACTCCTGTTTCTTACCGTTATCTTCATCGCCGCAGTAGCAGATCCTACTTCTCTTTCAAGAGGCGTTATATTTAAAGTCGTCATCGTGTTTTTTCTGGGGAAAGCACTCTATTCTTCTCGGGAATATCGCAAAAGCAACTAATGCACCGGATTATGGATCTCAAATGCCCTTTCTGCCATACCCATTTGAAAAGTGTAAAAAACTTTTGTCCAAAGTGTGGCCGGAAATTAAAACCTAACCCTAAAACAGAGTCGCGAGCCCTTTATCTGGTTCTTATTTTTTATCTGCTCATCATTGGTTTTATAGCCGTAGATACTATTTATTTCAAATACAATGAAACCGGGTTATGGTATGAGATCACAGGGAACCTTCTTTTTCTGGGCCTTACCGTACTTTTTGTTCTTTTTGATCGTACCTCAGTGCTAAGCCTGTATAAAATACCGCGTAGTAATTGGAAAATCCTGCTTTTCTCTTTTTTATTTCCCCTAGTTTCGGCACCCGTAGTAGGCATCTCCATAGAAAAGTTAAACCGCTTTTTAGGGTATATAAACCCCAATTATTATATGGATTATACAAACTATGAACATCCCGTTCTTTGGTCCCTGTTTTTCGTAGTCATACTGCCTCCACTGGTTGAAGAGCTTGCTTTTAGAGGTTTTCTGCAACAACAGTTACTAAAAATTACCTCTCCCCATATAGCCGTTATTGGCAGCGCTTTTTTATTTGCTTTTGTTCATTTTTCCATAATCTCAATTGTGTGGCTTTTTCCTTTCGGGATTATTTTAGGCTATATTAGAAATAAATATAAAACGCTGTGGTACGGCATGATCATTCACGGTATTCATAACCTGATCATACTTGCTATGGACTATTACAATTATAACAGTTTAACCTTTTCAAACTTCTAAAAACGGTATTAATGATGAACTGGGAACAATTACTTTCACTTAAACGACAAGGCGACACCCAAAAACGCCCGCGCAATACACAAGACGAAACCCGTTTGGGTTTTGAAGTAGATTATGACCGTATCATTTTTTCTTCTGCTTTTCGTAGTTTACAAGATAAAACGCAGGTAATCCCTCTCTCGCAAACTAATTTTGTGCATACCCGGCTCACCCATAGTATGGAAACTTCTGTAGTGGGGCGCAGTCTTGGAAGAATGGCCGGACAACAATTACTCAAAAAACACTCCTATTTACAGGATATACACGGATATAAGTTTAATGATTTTGGTGCTATTGTAGCCGCTGCAGCACTCGCACACGATATCGGGAACCCTCCTTTTGGCCATAGTGGGGAAAAAGCCATAGGCGCTTATTTTAGCAATGGGAACGGACAGTATTTTAAAGATCTTATGACTGCTAAGGAATATCAGGATCTTATTGACTTTGAAGGAAATGCCAATGGTTTTAAAATACTTACAGAAAGCCGGGAAGGTATTCCCGGAGGATTGCGATTAAGCTATGCTACTCTGGGAGCCTTTATGAAATACCCTAAGGAATCGTTACCTAAATGTCCTACAAAAAGGATTGCTGACAAGAAGTTTGGAGTGTTCCAGTCAGACATACCGTTTTTTAATGACCTTGCACAGGAACTCGGTCTATTATCAACAGGCCAGGGTAATGACCTTTCATTTGCCAGACATCCCCTGGCCTATCTGGTAGAAGCCGCAGATGATATTTGCTATACAATCATTGATTTTGAAGATGGTATTAATCTGGGATTAGTAGATGAATCATACGCCCTTGAATACCTCATTAAACTGGTTAAAAACCGTATAAAACGCGAAAAATATGCATCCCTAAAAACTACCGAAGACCGATTGGGCTATTTAAGAGCACTTTCTATAAGCACCCTTATTGAAGAAGCCGTTTCCATATTTGTAAGTAATGAAGAAGCTATTTTGCATAACGAATTTCATTGCGCGCTCCTGAAAAAATCGGAATATAAAGCGCAAATAGACGATATTTTAAAACTGAGTGTGGACAAAATATATCGCTCTGTAGAAGTAGTTGAAAAAGAGATTACCGGCTATGCCATTATTGAAAAACTGCTGGATGTTTTTGTAAATGCTGCTGTAAATGAGCAAAAAGGCACTCCCGGTAGCTATGATAAACTTTTGTTAAGACTTATCCCTGAAAAGTTCCTAAAAACACAATCTTCAACATACCTCTGTATTCTTAACATATGCTGTTTTGTAGCCAGTCTTACCGATGGGGAAGTCTCCCGCCTGTATAAAAAAATTAATAAATAGCTTTTTACATCGAAAAAATGTATTTTTTGACAATAATTTTTTGACATGTCGTAAGTTACGGTTAAATTTCCCTACTAATTAACCTCGCTGATTCAATACTTTAAAATGAAAAAAAGACTTTTACTCCTTGCCCTGGTACTGGCAGCCATAGTACCTTTTACCTTTTTTATAGAAAAAAGTGAACCCCAAACCAAAAAAGAGATCGCATCTTCTGCCGAAGAATTGCGAGAAAAGCACATAAAATTCCTGGAGCAAACCGCTTACCATAAGTATCGCTCATTAACCAAAAAAGAAAGGAAAGCGAAGAGAATGCCTCCCAATGCGTATTATGAGATGGTTATGCACCGAACTATGGACCCTTCTAAGGGAATCCCAGATTATCCTGCAGCCGAAAAAGTACGTGAGCACATGCAAAAAATGCCCGGTTTTAGCAAACGTTTTGCCAGAGTACCCGGTGATAATGACAAACCCTGGGTAGAGAGAGGGCCTAACAATATTGCCGGAAGAACCCGTGCCATCATGTTTGACCCCAATGATCCTGATAACAAACGCGTTTTTTCGGGAGGGGTAAGCGGCGGTCTATGGGTAAATGAAGATATTACCGACCCCAATGGTTCATGGACACTTATTCAAGGGGTTCCTGAAAATGTTGCCGTACAAAATATTATATATGACCCTAATAACACAAATACCTTTTATATGGGCTCCGGAGAATCCTATGTTCAGGGAGATGTTATTGGTAACGGGGTATATCGTTCTACAGACGGGGGCCAAAACTGGGAGCGCATTTTTGGCGGACCCAACGGTACTCAAACTCAGCAAGGAAATATCTTATTCATTGGAGGTATTTTTTATATAAATGATATCATTGCACGAAATGTAGGCGGAAATACCGAATTATATATTGCAGTGGCCAGTAGCCCTTTTGCCAATACCGGTTTTAGCGTACCTCCTTTCAACCTGCTCGGTATTGATGAGCGAGGCGTATATCGATCTGTTGATAACGGAGATACCTGGGAGCGTGTTGATATTATTATTGGTGGAAATAATGTAAACCCCAATGATCTGGAGATCGATATTAATAATAATATATGGCTGGCTACCACCTCAGATATCCTGAATGATCCCGGAGGACGAATATTAGAATCTACCAACGGTCAGTCTTTTAATCTTCGCAGGACCATCCCTAACGCACAGCGTACCGAAATTGAAGTATCTTCGCAAGACCCCAATGTATTTTACATTGCTGCCGAAGTAAACAATGAAGCCGACCTTTTTATTACCACAGACCGTTTTGCCAATCTGTCTCCTTTACCCGAACCCGATGATGTGGATACTGATATTTCTGCTACTGATTTTGCAAGAAGACAGGCATTTTACAACCTTGAGATTGAAGTAGATCCCAATGACGATACCATACTCTATATTGGCGGTATCGATCTTTTCAGGGGGATTGTTGACAAAACCAATACCACTGTAGATTGGGCACAGATCTCAAGATGGACGGACCGAAATAATCAGTTGCGAAATTTTGAGGTTTCCGTAGTGCATGCCGATCATCACGCTATTATTTTTCGTCCCGGAAATTCAAATGAAATGGTTTTCGGTACCGATGGAGGCGTATATTATACAGATAATGCCGCTTTTAGTGGTATTCCTCCTAATGAAAGAATTCAACCTCGTAAAACCAATCATAACATTACCCAATTTTATATAGGCTCCATAAATAGTCAGGATATTGATAATGGTGATGATTTTGTTGGAGGTACCCAGGATAACGGGGTTTTGTCTGAGCTAAATATAGCCCCTGGAGTTAACCCTTTGGTTGATCTCTCCGGGGGTGATGGTACCTATGGCCAATTTGATGAACAGGGGCAGTATTTTTTGGGTGGCCGCCAGTTTATTGACTACTTTTATTTTGAACTACCTTTTATAGACAATGTTTCTGATATATACTTACTACCATCCCCGGAAGGTGGTGATTTTGTGAATGCGGCAGACCTTGACTCTAATGTAGATATGTTGTATTTTAATGCCAGCAATGACGGAAATGAGCGTATTGTCAGGCTTTCCAATCTTACCAATGGCCAGGCAAATGTGGTACAGGTATTTATTTCTGATCCGCTTCTGGATAATGATTTTATTTCTAAAATTCAGGTTTCTCCTTTTGAAACCACTTCTACCCGTTTGCTCATTGGTACCGAGCGTAGCAGGATCATTAATGTGGAGAATGCCCATGCTAACAACGCCGTATGGACCGAGATCCCTACTCCCGATTTTGTAGGCAGCATCTCAGATATTGATTTTGGTGAAAACCCGGAAACATTTTTGGTAAGTATCTATAATTTTGGCGTAAACAATGTCTGGTACACCGAGAACAACGGTGCTACATGGGCACAAAAAGACGGAAACCTTCCCAATATTCCCATTTATACGATACTGCAAAACCCATTAAATCGTAATGAAGTTTTAGTAGGTACACAATTTGGGGTTTGGCGCACAACCTCCTTCCTGGACAATACCCCTGTCTGGGAACCTTCATTTAACGGGATGAGCAACGTTCCCGTACTCGATCTTGACTATCGCCCTACCGATGGTACCGTTATGGCCGTTACCTATGGCCGGGGCTTCTTTACTTCCAGCTTTGAAGCCGATGTTACTACGGATACCGACAATGACGGAGAGCCCGACTTTTTTGATAATTGTCCCGATACACCCAATCCTGATCAGGCCGATATAGACGGTGATGGTATAGGTGATGTGTGTGATGACGATAATGACAACGACGGGGTCTCTAATGACAACGACCTTTGTCCCAATACACCTTCGGGCACCATTGTTGACGTAACCGGATGTGAAATATTCTCATTACCTTTTAATAACTTCTCCCTGCAAACCTTTAGTGAGACCTGCCGATCATCCAATAACGGAAGAATAGAGTTATCTGCAGCCACTACTTTTAACTATACTGCCATAGTGACCGGGAACGGAGTAAATGAAACCATAGCCTTCACTACAGAATTTGAACTCCAGAATCTGGAAGCAGGCGATTATGATGTGTGTATTACCCTTGAAGAAGCACCTGGATATGAACAATGTTTTGATATAACCATCTCAGAGCCAGAAGACCTCTCTGTTACCTCACGGGTCAATACAACAGAAAGTAAGGTAGAACTTTCACTAAGAGGCGGAGACGTATATTTCATTACGCTCAATGACACTAATATAGTAACCCGTGACGCAGAAATAACATTAACACTCTCCAGTGTTGAGAACCTGCTTTCTGTAAGTACAGATAAAGACTGCCAGGGCACCTTTAACAAACGTATTCTTCTTAACGATGAAATACAGGTATTCCCTAACCCTGTTACCGGCAGCCAGCTCTCTGTTAATATGGGCAGATTTACAGACCGCCAGGTAGATGTAAGTATTACTTCTGTTACAGGCCAGCAAGTATTATCCGGTACTTATGAGGTGACTAACAGCCGTATCGAGATCCCTGCAGCTACCATCCCTGCCGGAGTATATGTAATGACTATTACAACCAAAAACAATTCCAAATTCAATCATAAAATTGTTAAGCAATGAAAAGAATAACCATATTCAACCTGTTTTTCTCACTCGTACTGATGAGTTGTGGCGGTGGCAGCGGAGATGATAACGGTGGCGGCGGTGGCGGTGGCGAGCCCGTAACCCCTCCCTCGGCAGCTACTCTTATTTTTCCAGAGAATAATACAGAATGCAATGAAGGAACCATTATTTCTTCTTCTCAAAGCTCAGTAGTATTTAGATGGAGTGATGCTGCCAATGCAGATTCGTATATAGTAATACTCACCAATCTTCAAAATAACCAGACAGTACGAAGAAACGCATCTACCAATTCTCTCGAGATCACTATTTCCAGAGGAACTCCCTATTCATGGCAGGTAGAATCCAGAGCCAATGGTACTGCAGAAACTGCTCAAAGTAGTATTTTCAGGTTTTACAATGCGGGAGAGCCGGTAGATAATTATGCGCCTTTTCCGGCAGCTGTGTTAACTCCCACCATGGGAGCTACCGTAAACCCTGTTTCCGGAAAGGTTACATTATCCTGGAACGGAAATGATATTGATGATGATATTACAGAATATGATGTGTTTTTTGGTACAGGTAATCCACCGGCCACCATCTTGGCAACACAGAGCGAAACTTCTTTAGAAGTAGATGTAGCTCCCGATACCGTGTATTACTGGAGAGTACGTACTAAAGATGCCGCAGATAATGTATCTACATCTGAAGTATTTCAGTTTAAGACAAATTGATAGAATAATTTTTAAGAATGTGCTCCTCAGGGCCGTAACTTAGTTACGGCCTTTTACTTTTGTTTAAAAGCGACATCACTGCAAATGCAATACTTTGTGGATCAATACCTGCTTCTTGTTGAAGTTGTGCAACCGTACCATGTTCTATAAACACATCCGGCACCCCCAAAACTTTTATACTGTTCTGGTAATTATTTCTTGCGGCAAATGCGGTAACCGCTTCTCCAAACCCTCCTCGTATTACACCGTCTTCTACCGTAAGTATCTTGGGATATTTTTGAAAAATATGGTGCAACAGTTTTTCATCCAAAGGCTTTAAAAAGCGCATATCATAATGCCCGATCTCTGCCTCAGGAGAACTCTTTTCCAGCATGATATCTACATTTGCCGATATCGTACCAAGACTCAGGATAGCCAGACGGCTGCCGTCTTTAAGGCAAACCCCCTCCCCTAAGGCGATCTCCTCAAATGGGTATTGCCAGGTTTTTAGCACCCCTCTTCCCCTGGGGTATCTTATGGCAATGGGGCCCGACCTCTGTTTTTGAGCAGAGTACATCCCGTTACGCAGTTCTATTTCATTTCTTGGTGCAAATATGGTAAGGTTAGGAATACAGGAAAGGTAGGCAAGATCAAAAACGCCATGATGTGTGGCGCCGTCTTCTCCCACCAGTCCGGCTCTGTCAAGGCAAAAAATAACCGGCAAATTTTGCAGAGCCACATCGTGAATTACCTGGTCATAGGCACGTTGAAGAAAGGTGGAGTAAATATTGCAGAACGGAATAAGACCCTGTGTAGCCATTCCTGCCGCGAGCGTTACTGCATGTTGTTCGGCTATACCCACATCAAAAGCCCTCTCGGGAATTTCTTTCATCATAAACTTAAGTGAACTACCTGTAGGCATTGCCGGTGTGATCCCTACTATTGCGGAATTCTTTTTTGCCAGTTCTACGAGGGTATGTCCAAACACATCCTGATACTTGGAAGGCAGATGTTCATCGTTTTTAGGGATAAGTTCTCCTGTATGTTTATCAAACTTCCCGGGAGCATGGTATTTTACCTGATCTTCTTCAGCTTTTTTTAAACCTTTTCCTTTGGTTGTTATTATGTGTAAAAGCTTAGGCCCTTTTTTGTTTTTAAGCTTTCGCAGTTGCTTTATTAACGCTTTTATATCATGCCCGTCAACAGGACCGGAATAATCAAAATTCAATGCTTCAATAAGCACGTTCGCAGCTACATTCTCCTGCGTTTTTACCCGGGTAAGGTATTCTTTCAATGCCCCTACACTTGGGTCTATACCTATAGAGTTATCGTTGAGTATTACCAATAGGTTCGCATTGGTAACCCCGGCGTGATTAAGCCCTTCAAAAGCCATTCCGCTGGCTATTGAGGCATCACCCACTACAGCAATATGGTGTTTTTCATACGCTCCCTGAAGCATCGAACCAATAGCCATTCCCAAAGCAGCAGAAATAGCAGTTGAACTGTGTCCGGTACCAAACGTATCAAATTCACTTTCGCTTCTTCTCGGGAAACCGCTAAGGCCGTTTAACTGGCGATTTGTATGAAATTGCTCTTTACGGCCGGTAAGTATTTTATGAACATATGCCTGGTGACCCACATCCCATACCAGTAGATCATCGGGTGTATTGAAAACATAATGAAGTGCTACGGTTAGTTCTACAACGCCCAGGCTTGCCCCCAAATGTCCTTCTTTTACCGAGACTATATCAATTATGAAATCTCTTAATTCACCGGCGAGCTCAGGAAGTTGTTCTACTGACAGTTTTCTGAGATCTGAGGGAAGGTTAATATTTGTGAACAGTTTTTCCGGCATACCGCAAAAATACGCTATGAAATTGTAATTTTGTTTTAATGGAAAACATTTTTGACAACGTTTATTTCATGAAAAAGGCTTTACTAGAGGCTGAAATTGCTTTTGATAAAGGAGAGATTCCGGTGGGTGCTTTGATCGTCACTGAAAACCGTATAATCGCCAGAGCCCATAACTTGACCGAAACCCTTAACGATGTTACAGCCCATGCAGAGATGCAGGCAATTACCTCTGCTGCTAATTTTTTAGGGGGCAAATATCTTAAAAACTGTACTCTCTATGTAACACTTGAACCCTGCCAAATGTGTGCGGGAGCTCTGTATTGGAGTCAAATTTCAAAAATAGTTTACGGAGCGGGCGATGAACACAGAGGCTATAACAAAATGGGAACTAAACTGCATCCTAAAACGATAGTTACCGGGGGAGTATTGGAAAAGGAAGCCGCTACTCTTTTAAAACAGTTTTTTATTCAAAAAAGAAACCTCAATTAATTCATAAAAAAAAGCGTGATACTATCACGCTTTTCCTCAAAATAAAATATTATGGTTATCCGATTACCCTCACCGTGGAAGCAATCTTCCCTTTTCTGCCTTCTTCTTCAACATATTCTACTTTGTCTCCGTCTGTTAGCTCTACTCCGTTCAAACTTGATACGTGAACGAAGATGTCTCTTCCCGTTTCGTCATTGGTAATGAATCCATATCCTTTGGATTCATTGAAAAATTTAACTGTACCTGTCATTATAAAAATTGTAATTAATTAAAACACAAAGGTACACTTTATATATACGCAAAAAGAAAAGTAAACAAATTTCTTTTAAAAATTATTGATTTTCAGGCCTTTCTCCATTTTTTTTATTCATTTTATTAAGGTTTTCCTTAGTAAGCATATAATCTTTCAATTTCCTGCCCTTAGCACGATGATAAATGAATACTGGCATTAAAACAAATGCAGATACTAACACGGCTATCCCTATAGTACGATCTCCTGCCAGGTGATTTCCTAAGTTTTTGAGGATATACCCTGCTATTATAGCACTAAGAATACCCAGAAAAAGTATGCGTATAATCCATTTCATATTACGTAGTTACTTCAATTAATTTTCTTCTGTACACCGTTAACAGTTTGGATTTGGAAATAAAACCGGAATATTTATTGTTTTCAACTACCGGAAGGTTCCAGGCACTGCTATCCTGGAACTTTTTCATAACATCTGTCATTTTATCTTTACCTATATCAATAACGGCGGGGGCATGCTGCATGATGTCACTGGCTTTTATTTCTTTATACAAACTGCTATCAAACATTACCGGCCTTATATCATCTAAAAGAATAATACCCAACAGTACCCCGTCTTTACGGCTTATTACTGGAAAAATATTACGGTTTGACTTTACCACAGCCTCATGAACTATTTCACCGAGATCCATTTCAGGGTAAACGGGTGTAAAATTGGTTTCAATAACTCTTTCAATATTCATTAGGGTAAGTACCGCATGATCTTTATTGTGAGTGATGAGTTCTCCCCGTCTTCCCAGTTCCATTGCATAAACTGAATGGGGAGAAAAATACTTGGTAATGGCAAATGAAAGGGCTGCGGTAATCATAAGCGGTATAAAAAGTTCATACCCCCCGGTTAATTCAGCAATAAGGAAAATAGCCGTTAATGGGGCATGGAGCACTCCGGCCATAAGCCCTGCCATACCCACAAGGGTAAAATTGCTTTCAGAAACCTCGATTCCCAGGCCTATTGTATTAAGTATTTTAGCCACACAATTCCCCATCATGCTCCCCATAAAAAGTACCGGGGCAAAAATACCTCCTACTCCCCCGGCACCAAATGTGAGACAACTGGCAATAACCTTAAAAAATACAAGGCCTGCCAGTAGGGCAATTATTACCCAGGCACTGGAAAGTTGAGGGTCCAAAAAATTAGTGTTCAGCGCTTCTTCAGGATGCCCTTTTATAAGTGCATTGATCACATCAAAGCCTTCACCGTAAAGAGGAGGGATCAAAAATACAAGCAGGCCAATACCCAACCCACCAATAACCAGTCTTTTTACGGGCGACTTTATTTTATCAAAAAAAGATTGAATACGCTCATATACAAATGCAAAATAAATAGAAACAAGAGCAGCTATAGCTCCTAATAATAAATAAAAGGGAATATCTGCAATTACAAATTTATCTTCAATGCGGAAAGGCAGCAGAATATCTGATCCGAAGAAAAAATAGGATGTAATAATAGCTGAAACCGAAGCCAGTAAAAGAGGGAGCAAAGATGCGAATGTAAGATCGAGACTAAATACCTCAACCGCAAAAATGATAGCTGCTACGGGTGCTTTAAAAATGGAAGACATCGCACCGGCAGCCGCACACCCTATTAAAAGGGTACGTGTGGTCTGATTCATATGAAACATTCGCGCGATATTGGAACTCACTGCGGCCCCTGTAGCCACCGTAGGGCCCTCCAGCCCTACAGACCCTCCAAAACCAACGGTGATGGGCGCCGTAAGTAAAGATCCAAACATCTGAAAACGCTTCATGATACCCTTTCGTTTGGAAATAGCATATAGTGTAGAGGGAATACCGTGACTTACTTTGTTTCTCACCACATATTTTATACACAGATATACTAAAGCAAAACCTATTATGGGGAAAACAAAGTAAAAAACATGATAATAGTATTGCACCAGCCTGCCTTCGAGCAGGTGTTGTATAATATGGGTGAAGTTTTTAATAATAAGGGCCCCAATACCTGCTATAAACCCAATTAATATACTTAATATATAAACAAACTGCCTTTGGGAGATATGCTTGGCTCTCCAGATCAGAAAACGGGTAATAAGTGATTTTTTCTGATAGGGCATGGTCTAAAATTTAAAAAATCCCGCCCGGGCAGGATATTTTGAGTTTATAGTATTTTCAGAGCTGAAAAACAGCTATGCTTGATTGGTATCTCCTTCGTATTGATTGAGATCACGATCAAACAGATAAAGGCCTCCTTTATCGTCACCTATTATAGTGAGTTTATCGATAAGCGTTCTTGCCAAAGCTTCTTCTTCCAATTGTTCTGCAACGTACCACTGCATAAAATTATGAACATTATAATCTTTGGCTTCCAAACAAAGGAAAACGATCTCATTTACATGCTCGGTAACTTTCTCTTCGCTTTCAAGGAAAGCAGAAAACAAAATGTGAACAGATTCATATTCTTCGGGAACTTCTTTTACTGCAGGCACTTTGGCTTTTCCTCCTCTTTCATTTACAAATTTTAAAAGCTTCACCATATGCATACGCTCTTCTTCTGCCTGTTGGTAAAAAAACTGGGCTACACCATTAAATCCGTTAGCTTCTGCCCAACCGGCCATACCCAGATAATGCATGGAGGCTTCTGCTTCCATTTTTATTTGTTTATTTAACGCTGCTTCAATTGTAGTAGATATCATAGCTGTTGATTGTTTAAACGAAAATACTAAAAATAGCGCTATTAACAGGGGGCGTTTCATAATTTTACGCCTTTACTCCGGATTAAACAATAACCTGTTATGAGGTTTCTCCTGAACGAACTGATATATGAAGTTCTTCCAGTTGTTCGGCATCTATGGGTGATGGTGCATCTATCATTACATCTCTGCCCGAATTGTTTTTTGGAAATGCAATGAAATCACGTATGGTCTCCTGTCCACCCAAAATAGCCACAAGTCTGTCAAAACCAAACGCGATACCTGCATGAGGAGGTGCTCCATATTCAAAGGCATTCATAAGAAAGCCAAATTGGGCCTCTGCCTGTTCCTGAGTAAAGCCCAGCAAATTAAACATGCGTGCCTGTAATTTTTTGTCATAGATCCTAACAGAACCTCCTCCAATCTCGTTACCGTTAAGTACAAGGTCATATGCATTTGCCCGAACTTTACCGGGTTGGGTCTCCAGTAATTCAATATCTTCTGGTTTAGGCGATGTAAACGGGTGATGCATGGCATGGTACCGTTTGGTTTCCTCATCCCATTCCAACAAAGGAAAATCAACTACCCATAGCGGTGCAAACTCATCAGGCTTACGCAGTTCCAGGCGTTCTGCCATTTCCATGCGCAAGGCACTAAGGCGGGTTCTGGTTTTATCTGCCGGCCCGGAGAGAATAAGAATAAGATCGCCTGGTGTAGCATGGGTTATAGCGGCCCATCGCGCCAGATCTTCCTGATCATAAAATTTATCTACTGATGATTTATAAGTACCTTCTTCCAGGCATTTTACATATACCATTCCCGAAGCACCTATTTGAGGGCGTTTTACCCAGTCTATAAGTGCATCTATTTGTTTACGTGTATAGGAAGCGGCACCGGGAACTGCTATTCCTACTACTAGCTCTGAATTGTTAAAAACACTAAAATCTTTATGTTGGGCTGCTTCATTGAGTTCACCAAACTTCATTCCAAAGCGAATATCGGGTTTATCGTTTCCATAGGTACGCATGGCCTCATCATACGTCATTCTGGGAAAATTACCTGTTTCTGCACCTTTAAGTGTTGAGAGCAGGTATCGGGTAAGCCCTTCAAATGTATGGAGTACGTCTTCCTGATTAACAAACGACATCTCGCAATCAATTTGAGTAAACTCGGGTTGCCTATCTGCTCTGAGGTCTTCATCCCTAAAACATTTCACGATCTGGAAGTACTTGTCAAGCCCCCCGACCATTAATAATTGCTTAAAGGTTTGCGGCGATTGAGGCAATGCATAAAATTGCCCTTCATTCATACGGGAAGGCACCACAAAGTCTCTGGCTCCTTCGGGGGTAGATTTAATAAGGTAAGGGGTCTCGACCTCTATAAAACCTTCTTTTGATAAGTAATTGCGAACTTCGATAGCTACCTGATGACGAAATATGAGGTTGTTCTTCAAAGGGTTACGACGTATATCCAGATAGCGATACTTCATCCGGAGATCTTCTCCTCCATCAGTAACATCTTCTATAGTGAAAGGAGGAAGCTGCGATTCATTGAGGATCTCCATTTCTGAGACCAGTATTTCGATCTCTCCTGTAGCAATGGAAGGGTTTTTTGACTCTCTTTCAATAACCGTTCCTTTTACTTTGATAACAAATTCTCTTCCCAATTCACCAGCCAGTTCAAAAATGGTATCGGGTGTTCTCTCTTCATCAAAAATAAGTTGGGTCACACCGTATCGATCACGGAGATCGATCCATATCATAAAACCCTTATTCCTTACTTTTTGCACCCAGCCGGCGAGAAGTACTTCTGAATGTATATTGTTTATGGTAAGTTGTCCACAATTATGGCTTCTGTACATAATGGTATTTTGTTTAAAAGTGCAAAGGTAAGAAAGTTAATGCAGGTTAAAGCGCACCGAAAGTATTGAAAACTATAGTAAAGTGTCATAAAATGATTTAAGCAAGCATACACATTTATATAACTATATGAAAATCAATTACATAAATCTCTTATGTTAATTTAATGTAAATTAAATGTTATCTCAATGTTTGATTAACGTAAATTTTATGTATCTTTGTATAGCCAGTATAACAATAAGAAGTAATAACCCAAAAATATATTGAACATGAAGAATGTAATTTTAGCTTTAGCGATACTCTTCTCCTTCACCTTAACCGCTCAGGAAATAAAGCCAGTTATGGAGAGTCAGGATAACGGCCTTACAAAAGCCACCTTCTTTCACGATAACGGGCAGATAGCCCAAACAGGATTTTATAAAGAAGGTAAACCACACGGTGAATGGATTGGTTATGATGCTAATGGAAAAAAAGTAGCCATAGGTGAATACGATACAGGAAAAAAAATCGGAAAATGGTTTTTTTGGAGTGGTGGTCAACTAAATGAAGTTGATTACCGGGATAGCAGAATTGTAGGCGTTACGAAATGGAGCAATTCCAATTCCATAGCGGTCAACAAATAGAAAGTATTTCAAATAACAAAAAAAGAATCCCGGTAGTTGCTACCGGGATTTTTCATTAAGGTTGATTGGGAAAACAAAATATACAGAGCCCCTGCTCATCGAAACAGGCGGTACAACAACCTGAAAGATTACTATCTTCGGGGCCGTTTCCTCCGTGTATTTCCTTCTGGGCCAGTCTGCTAATACTGGTTTTGTTAAAAACTAGATTTTTAAATTCTTGTTTTTTCATGATTTCAGTCTTGATTACTAAACTTATTGAATTTATTGGTCAAAAGTTACGGAGTATGACTAAGGTTGATTTCCAAACTCACAACGTCCGTTACCAAAACAATCAGTAAAATAAATAGTCTCAAAACAAGTAAGCTCTCTAGTAGGCTGGCATTCCGGTTGAAAAGTAGTAAGTGTAGGATTTCCGCCTTTTACTTTGTTCCCGGTAAGGCTACTAATACGTTTCTTTTTTAATGTAAGTTTTTCTAAATGTGCTTTTTTCATAATATATTTTTTTAATATTTACGGACAAGGACGTGTTAATACACTGCAATCACCATTACCAAAACAATCGGTAAATTGAATAGTTACAAAACAAAGCCGGTTGTTGGTGTCATTACCGCCTTTAACTGCGTTTTGAGTTTGAAGTTTACTTATACATGCTTTAGAAAGCATTAATTTTTTAATGGTCTTTTTTTTCATCTTTATATTATTTTTTAATGACAATCTTCATTAGTTTGAAAAATATTACACGGCTTGTTTGGAAAACAAAAGGTAAAACATATAGTTTCTACTACCGTGGGACAATCGAGACTAAAATCCAGTCCTCCCCTTGCATTATTTTGTTTTAGATCACTAATGCGTGTTTTTTGTAAGCTTAGCTTTTTAATTTGCTTTTTTTTCATCGTTTTTATGTTTTAGAATTACCATGATAGAATCTTGTGTTTATACATCAAAGATTTAAAACCCTTAAATAGTTATGTCATATCTCATCTTATCTGCAATCAATACCGATAGTAAAGCGGCAGTACTGAAGTCCGCCACATATAGTTTGGCAAACAGTTATTTGGAGAGTTGCACCGCAATCATTGGTAAATATGTTTCCTCCATGCATAGCTCTTTGTTCCAAATCACTAATTCGTGTTTTTTGTAAACTCAGTTTTTTAATTTGTTTTTTTTTCATCGTTTTATATTTATACAGGGTTAATAATTTAGCTAAACAGGGCTTTTCAAATAAGATCCTGAAAAACCTTTGAAGTGATTATTTTAACATCTGCGGGTTCTGTCCTGACAATCTAAACCCGTTTCATAGAACTGACATTGCTGATTTCCATAGCAAGCCGTAAACTGAATGGTTTCTGTCGGGATGGTGGTAAGATCAATACCTCCGTTTAGCGCACTTTTTTCTAAAGCACTAATACGTACTTTTCTAAGAGCTAATTTTTTTAAACTCTTTTTTTCATGATGTTTAAAAATGTATAAGGGGTATAGCAATAAGAGAAGGCCTACCAGGTTTTGTGCTTGATAAGCCTTCAAAATTTCATGGTTTAGCATGCTCTGCTTGTACCTGTGCAATCGAGCTCGGTTTGATAGAGCTGACAATTTTGCTCTCCGTAACAACGGGTAAAGCATATAGTTTCCTGAAACGTTACACAATCATTTGTAAAATTGTTCCCTCCACTTACAGCTCTTTGCTCTAAAACACTAATACGTGTTTTTTGTAAACTCAGCTTTTTGATTTGCTTTTTTTTCATGATTTTTAAATTTTAAAAGTTAATAAGTTTTTTTTGTGATCCACCGAAGGTATAGCCTCCGAAAACACTCAATTAACATCTGCGGGTTCCACCTCCGCAGTCTTCTGCGGTTTGATATAGCTGACATAGTTGATCACCATAGCAGGCAGTGAAATCAATAGTTTCCTGAATGGTAAGATCAATACCTCCGTTCACTGCACTTTTCTCCAAAGCACTAATACAGGTTTTTCTAAGAGCCAATTTTTTTAAATTCTTTTTTTTCATGATCCTGAATATATTTGGATTATTGTTAATTTAGAAAAGACTTTTAACCTTTGAGGTTAAAAGTCTTTAGAAATTTATTAGCACCCAGCAGGAAACTGACAGGCCTGACCCGGAAAACAAAAAGTAAAACAGACTGTTTCCTCAAATGTGGGACAGGTAAAATCACCCCCTTTTACATTGCTTTGCTTTAGATCACTAATACGTGATTTTTGTAAACTCAGTTTTTTAATTTGTTGTTTTTTCATCGTTTTACATTTATACAGGATTAATAATTTAGCTAAACAGGGCTTTTCAAATAAGATCCTGAAAAACCTTTGAAATGATTATTTTAACATCTGCGGGTTCCACCTCCACAGTCTTCTGCTGTTTGAAAGAACTGACATTGTTGTGCTCCGTAACAGGCAGTGAACTCAATGGTTTCTGTCTGTATAGTGGTAAGATCAATACCTCCGTTTACCGCACTTTTCTCCAAAGCACTAATACAGGTTTTTCTAAGAGCTAATTTTTTTAAATTCTTTTTTTTCATGATTTAACAGGTTTTATATATTAATAAATGTTTTTGTTATTCGTGGTTAGCAAAATGCATGGATCATACCTTATGAATCTGCCTAGTAATCTATTGATCTGGTAAGCCTGGTAATAAAGATTTCCATAACAGGCGGTGTGTCTAAATAGTTACCTCTAAAGTGGCAATAAGAGTACCGCGATTACCCCCCTGTAATTGCATTCTGCTCCAGGGCACTAATATGCTTTTGGGCTAAGTTTAGCTTTCTTACGTTTTTTCATAGCTTTTTGTATTTCAATTGGTGTATAGAATGCAGTATCATTAGCTTTAAGGCCCTATACTTTTAAGATGGATGCTTCTTTCAATAAACAAAACCATTTAAATTACGCTTGTTATACAACAGAAGCATTGATATATAAGCCTTACGTTTCTGTATCAGTTAACGGACAAGGAATACATAAACCCTCGTTAAAACATATAGTACAGTAAACAGAAACCACCTGGTTACCAAAATCACGATGGTTCCCACCATTAACAGCTTTCTGGTCTGCTCTGCAAATACTGGTTTTGTTAAAGTTTAGCTTTCTTAGATGTTTTTTTTTCATGGTTTGTGAGCTTTTTATATTGCCTAAAAAGTATTGCTTGAAAAATTTACTTTTTTCCTCTATTAATAAACAGTATTGCTATAATCTTTCTTCAGGCATATTCTCTGGCATTCAGTATATGCAAATGTATCGCAACGCCACTCTGTAGAGCAGCCGTCTGTGTAATTACCGCCACCTAAAAGGCCTGCTTTCTTCAGGTTACTGATTTTTACAGTAGTCAGCTTTAATTTTTTAAATGATGGCTTTTTCATAATTCAGTTTAATTAACACATCACTTGTTCTTACATTCTGTTATTTCAAATGCCTTAAAAAAGCTTTACGGTTCAACCTTTAAAACCATTTTAGAATGTAAGGCAAGGTAATTTACAAAAAAGCCTATTTTTATTGTGTTAAAAAACCTACTTTAACATACGTTTTTCTGTATTTTAACAAGATATTTTACAACAAAGCCCGGTTTTTAGCCGGGCTTTTATGATTTGATATGAAAGTCTCTATGGAATAAAAGGCCTGCAAGGTCTAAAATTGCAATTGGTATAACATATTGTGTATTCAAGAGTTATATTTATGGTACAGGTAGGAGAGTTAGAATTATTACCTCCATTAACTTCCTTTACCAAATTGCTGATACACTTCTTATTAAGTGAAAGTCTGCTTATATGTTTTTTCTTCATGTTTTCTAATTTTAAAATTATACTTTATATCTTAAATATTTAAGGTATTGCATTACACCCTGAAGGATCAGGCCTTGCACACGTAGTAAAACAAATGGTAATCATTTGGGTAGGCAAGCAGGTACCCCCCTGAACACAAGAGAATTCTCCAACAGTTCTTCTTATTCCTCCCAGACTAATGCTTACACTAAACTGGCTGATTCGCTTCTTATTAAGCGAAAGTTTTTTTAAATTCTTTTTTTTCATAACATGACGGTTTTTAATGTTTCTTACATTTTTAAAGATACTAAAAAAGTAGTCTTTTTACTACTTTTTAACTTTTATTTATCGTATCAAAGAGCAAAGCCCGGCTTTTACATTCATTCATAAAAAAATGGTACTGTTAAATTAAAGGTAACCAAATACTATACTTAACATCCATTATCTCGTATTTCGCAAATCATACCACCCCAACAGAAGGTAATATTTATGGTTTCCACCAAAGGTTGCGGGCAAGTTCTGTCACCTGTAAAGTCAGGAGTCAGCCCTCCTTTTACTACACTTTTTTCAAGGTTACTAATACTGGTCTTGTTTAAGTTTAGCTTTTTTAAATATCTTTTTTTCATGATGCTTTATTTTAGATTTAATAACTTACATTATCGTAAAATATTGTACATAAATATAAGAAAATTAGTATCTTATTTAGAATAAAAACTCATGTTTATATTATTTTAACAAAAAGAGAGGATACATTTTTACATAAAAACGTACATGGCTCCAGAGTTATTCTCATACCATTTCGATAAATAATTATGTATCTTTGTCCTTTAATTCATGTTTAGAAAAAAAAAGTTGTTATGTATCCAGCAGAATTAGTAAAGCCCATGAGAGAAGACCTTACGAAAATAGGTTTTCATGAATTACATACCGCAGATGAAGTAGATACTGCTATGACCAAGGAAGGTACCACTCTGGTAATGGTGAATTCAGTTTGTGGCTGTGCCGCGGCCAATGCGCGTCCGGGAGCACGCCTGTCCCTTCAAAATGACAAAAAGCCAGATCACCTGTTAACGGTTTTTGCAGGAGTAGATAAAGATGCCACCGATAAGGCAAGGGGCTATATGGTTCCTTTCCCTCCTTCTTCTCCAAGTATCGCACTTTTTAAAGACGGAGAACTGGTACATATGCTTGAGCGTCACCATATTGAAGGAAGACCTGCAGAGATTATTGCAGAAAACCTTAAGGAGGCGTATAACGAGCATTGTTAACATTACATATTTCATTTTTAAAAAGTCATGGTTTCCCATGGCTTTTTTTGATTTCTGCAACCATTTAACTTGTTGTGCATCCTATAGAAAAGCAACAGGATGAAAAACAACGTATTTTTTTTGGTATGTATCGCATTATTTCTCTCGTTATATGCATGCGATGACAATAATGAAACCTTTCAGGAACAACAGGCAGAACTCAATGCCTTTGCACAGGAAATAGAAGCTATGGCCAGGGTTTCCAGATGTGATGGTGTCTCACAATGTCGTAGTATTGCTTTTGGTAGTAAACCCTGTGGGGGGCCGTGGTCGTATCTGGTGTATTCTGCTTCTATAAATACAGATCGCTTGGAACAAATGGTGCGTTCGTATAATGCCCGGGAAAAAGCATTTAATATACAATGGAATCTTGTTTCAGATTGTGAGATGGTACTGCCACCAACCAGAATTGAATGCGTTGAGAACGAATGTGTACCGGTTTATGAAGATTAGGTAAGGAAAGTACATAAAAAGGTCTTAGATTCTCAAAGGGGTTTTATATTTTTGGTGCATGAGAAAACTACTGGCATATCCGCTAACCTTACTTTACGCCATTACTTTTTTAATATTGCTTCTTTTTTTTCACCCTATACAGTGGTTTTGTTTACGTGTATTAGGCTATAAAGCACACAAAAGCAGTGTGAGTGTGCTTAATTTAATGATCATGGCATGTACGGGCCTTTTAGGTACCCGATATACCTTTAAGAATGAAACCCATATACCGGAAGGATACCCCATAATTATAGTCTCCAATCATCAAAGTATGTATGATATTCCTCCTATTATATGGTACATGCGCAAATACCACCCTAAGTTTATTAGTAAAATAGAGCTGGGGAGAGGAATTCCCAGCGTTTCTTTTAATCTCAGGCATGGAGGCTCGGTACTTATAGATCGTAAAGATCCGTCCCAGGCCCTTCCTGCCCTTCAAAAATTTGCCGAATACATTCAGGAAACCAAACGCGCCGCAGTTATTTTCCCGGAAGGTACGCGAAGCAGAACAGGTGTTCCTAAAAAATTTGCCACAAAAGGCCTTAAAACACTTTTTAAACATATTCCAGACGGCGTTGTCATACCTTTAACCATTAACAATTCATGGAAATTACTCCGCTATGGAAAATTTCCCATGGGAATTGGTGCACACGTAACCTTAAAAACCCATGCCCCTTTAAAAGTGAGCGAGCATTCGACAGAAGAGCTTATTAAAAAAATAGAAACTGCAATAACCTCATCTGTTCATAATACATGAATACAAGCGACATTATAGATGAAACTGTTCTTTTTGTAAAAGAAACTCTTAAAAATGCTGAAGGCGGGCACGACTGGTTCCATACGCAACGTGTATTTAATAATGCGCTTCTTATTGCCAAGGATGAAAAATGTGACCCCTTTATTGTTGCTTTGGGAGCTCTTTTACACGACATTGCCGATGCAAAATTTCACGATGGAGATGAAACGGTGGGCCCTCAAATGGCCCATGACTTTCTTTCTTCCCTACCTTTAGAAAGCCCTGTCATTGAACATGTGGTTAATATTATAAAACATATTTCGTTTCGCGGCGGACAAAAACGGGTAACTTTTACTTCAAAAGAGTTGGAGGTAGTTCAGGATGCCGACCGGCTTGACGCTATGGGAGCTATTGGCATAGCAAGGACTTTTAATTACGGAGGCTTTAAAAACAGGGCTCTGTATGATCCGCAAATACCCCCAAAACCAGGAATGTCTCCCGAAGACTATAAAAAATCAAAGGCTCCTACGATTAACCATTTTTACGAAAAACTTTTATTGTTAAAAGACCTTATGAATACAAAAACCGGTAAAAAACTGGCCCAAAAACGACATGAGTTTATGGAGTCTTTTTTAGCTCAGTTTTACAAAGAGTGGAACGGAGAGGTATAACTTTTAAAATAGTAATAAATGCTTCCTTATTCGGTTTTATTTTTTTGTACCGGTAATTATTACCGGAGCCGCTTTGCAGAGTTGTATTTTAATCATCTGGCAGAGAAAGAACAGGTAAATGTGAGGGCATTTTCAAAAGGATTGCGACTTTCTGACAGAAACAAAGGCCCTTTATCTCCTCATACACTTTCTTATTTTGAAAAAATGGGTATCCCGATGGGTACTCCCCGCAATCCCCAAACTCTGGAAGCTATTCATTTTAGCCAAGCGCATTATTTTATTGGAATGGATCGTGATGAGCACCTGCCTATGATACAGGATACGTTCCCGGAATTTCTTCCCCGTATTACTTTCTGGTCGTTTGCAGATGACTATCTGGAAGCTCCTGATTCTGTTTTGCCGGCTCTGCAGGAAAAAACAGAACACTTCTTTACTCATTTCAAAATTCCCTGAAATTCTAAAAAAGAGGGTATTGCCCGTTTTTTTGCAATGTGTATAACGATGACGTAAGTTTGGGCATACTTTTGTTTTTGAAATACTGATTTTTAGCGAGCCTGAACAGGTGGTGCATATGTTCGGCTATTTTACCCTCTCCCCTGTTTCTCAGACCAAACCTGCTTTCATTGAGCTTACCATTGTGACAGGCTTTGATATGATTAAGTACTTTTTCAGCTTTGTCCGGCATAGTTTTCCGTATCCAATCAGTAAAAACAGCACCTATGGCACCATTGAGGCGCACTATGGTAAACCCTATGGAACAGGCACCGTTATCGGCAGCTCTTTTGGCCAGCGGAAGTATTTCATGGCTGTTAATTCCGGGAATTACCGGGGCGATCATAACATTAACCGGAACACCCGCTTTGGCGAGCGTATATACGGTTTCAAATCTTTTTTTTATGGTCGTGGTACGAGGCTCCAGCACTCTGCGGGTTTCTTCTGAAAGGGAGGTGATCGAAATATTTACTCCGGTGAGACAGTTTGCCGCCAGTTCTTTTAAGATATCTATATCTCTTAAAATAAAAGCGTTTTTTGTTATTATGCCTACAGGGTGTTTGTAGTTTAGGAAAATTTCCAGGCAGGCCCTGGTTATTCTGTATTTCTGTTCTGCCGGCTGGTAACAGTCTGTATTGCCTGAAAGTACTATGGTATGCCCCTCCCAGTTTTTACTTTTTAATTTTGCTTCCAGCAATTTTGGCGCATTTTTCTTTACCAGAATGGTTCTCTCAAAATCCAATCCGGCATTGTAACCCCAGTATTCATGAGTGTTACGGGCATAACAATAAATACACCCGTGCTCACAACCCTGATAAGGGTTCATGGAGTATTCCATCCCTACATCAGGACTGGTCACTTTGTTCACAATAGTTTTGGGAAATACTTCCAGATATTGTGTTTTATTGGTATCTGCCACCTCTCCTTCAAGTCGGCAGTACTCAAGAAAGTCCTCTCGCATTTCATAATGAAAGGCATCAAAGCGATTTACCGCCTGTTTCTGAGCACCTCTCCCCTGTATGTAGTTCTTTTTTGACAATTGGATTTTTTCCAAAATTAAGGAATTTATCCAATTATTACAGCTAAAAAATGTTAATTAACCGTTTCAAAATGAACTTTAATTAGCTGCTTTCTACTACCTCGTCTTGCTAGAAAAAAAGCATTGGCCCCATCTTTACAAACTACTCCTTTTGAAACCATTATAGGAAGTCTCACTTCTTGTTTACTGGTTACTTTGGCGTAAGAAAGTGTACCTTTCTTATCAATATTGAGAATAAACATTTCGGGGTTTTTTGAATATCCTTTTTTAAAGAGTATACGCTCTCCGGAAATGCGCTGAGGCTCTGCTCCTGAGTTTATAAAGAAAAAGGCCTGCCCTCCCTGCACGGCAGACAGATATGAAACAAAAGCCTCATCTCCCAGGGTTATTTCAGCCTTGTTTATGTTACGTGCCCATTCCATCTTTCCACTGGCATTGAGACGTGCACATACAATATCATTGTAATGATACTGGTTTACCTGTACTCTGTTATCTGAAGAGGTATGTTTAAATCGTGAGGTAACATACTCTTCTTCTGCATTAAAAACAATATCACCTTCTTCGGTATGATAGATCCCTCTAAATGCGAGGTTTTTCAGTTCTTTATCGGTTTCGGCTCCGTATTTATCTTCCATGAACTGTTTTGAGAAAGGGTTGAAAACCTGCTCCCGTATTGCCAGTGTTTTGGGGTCAAGTTCCAGATATACTAACCCGCGATACTTACGATCGCTTGTATTTGAATAAAAACCTACGGCTTTTAGGGTATTTCCGGTAATTATCATTTTCAAGGAACTGGGGTAGCCGTCTTCTTTCTCAAAATACTGCCTCACAGCGTCTTCATTTTCAGTGATCTTTAAAAGTTCATACCGGTACTTTAAAGAAACAGATCTGGTACGTTTTCCTTTTTCATAGGCTTTTCCCAGGAGATAAAAGGTCTTGCCCGATGCATCACTTTCAAAATTCTCAAACACAAAATGTCGTGTTTTAGTTTCATTTTTAAGATCGTATTGCTGAAGTACATGTAAATCGGCATCAAAAAACCAAACCTGGTGTGTGTCTTTCCCGGTTTCTTTACTATCTACTGCTATGGCAAAATAGGAACCTGAACTGTCTTTCAATAATTGTGAATACAATTTGTCATTAAACGGTACCGAATAGTTGGTGAGAAAATTAATACTCTTTTCTTGTGCGCGTTTAAACGAGAAAAGTGTCTTTGTTTGTAAATCAAAGTTTTTTAGATCAATACGTTGTGCGCGATACATATAATGTTCCTGTTCAGTATCATACAGTACCTCTATAATGGTACTGTAATTACCGGCAGTAATTACTCCCATAACCTCAGCATCGGGAGCCTCATAGGTATATTCATTTATGAGTTCCAGATCTTTGTTGTAATGTTCTAAATAATACCCTTTAAGTTTAAGAATAAACCCTCCGTAGTAGGCTCTTATAATCACCACGCCTCCTTCCTGATCATTTTCCATAGCAATAATACGGGAGAACTTATGCTTATCAGGCAAACTTTCACTTTTTGAAAAAGAAGCTGTGATTGATTGGGCGTACAAAGTACAGGTAAACGAAATAAAGGCAATGAGGAAAAAAGATAGCTTCATGGCTGCATAGGTTAAGTTACAACGGTAAAGGATGTGATGGGGTTCTCATCCTTAACAAAACGAAAAAGTATATTTTTTATTCTTATTTTCCGGGAAAAACGGCTTTTCGTTTTTCCATAAAAGCGGTAGTGCCTTCTTTAAAATCTTCTGTTCCAAAGCACTCTCCAAATGCTTTGATCTCTGCTTCAAAGCCATCTATATTTTGCTGGTATCCGGCATTTACTGCTTCTATGGCTTTTGCGATGGCTACTGAAGAGTTTCTTGTTATTTTCTCTGCTATTTTTCTGCAGGTAGGTAACAACTCTTCCTGGGCTACCATTTGGTTTATGAGTCCGTAGAGCAATGCTTTTTCTGTGTCGATCATACCTGCGGTAGTAATCATTTCAAGCGCTCTTCCTTTTCCAACCAATTGCGGAAGGCGTTGTGTGCCCCCGTATCCCGGTATTACTCCCAGTGATACTTCCGGCAGCCCCATACGGGCATTGTCACTGGCAATTCTGAAATGGCAGGCCATGGCTAACTCAAGACCACCTCCCAAAGCAAAACCATTAACTGCAGCGATGACCGGTTTGGGAAAGTTTTCTAAAAGGTTAAAAAGACTTTCCTGCCCTTTGCGGGCAAGGCGCGCACCTTCTTTTACAGAAAAACCGGCAAATTCTGCGATATCGGCACCGGCTACAAAAGCCTTTTCGCCACTGCCGGTAATGATCACTACTTTGGTTTCAATATCGGTTTCCAGATAACACATGACATGGTGCAATTCTTCAATAGTTGCCTTATTAAGAGCATTGAGTTTAGACGGGCGGTTAATGGTTACTAAAGCCACGGCATTCTCCTTGTGGATCAGGATATTTTCGTAATTCATGTTAGTTATGTTTTTACTTTCGGAAAGGTAACCGTGAAAACAGTGCCTTTTCCGGTTTGAGATGTAAAGGTAATATTTCCCTGGTAGGTTTCCACGATATTTTTCACCATTCCCAGGCCAAGTCCCATACCACTGGTTTTTGTTGTGAATTTAGGCTCAAATATTTTATCTTTAAAGTCGTCCGGAATTCCTTTTCCGTTATCGGCAACTGTTATTTTAATGAGGTTCTCTTCTGTTGTTATTGAAACTACAATATTAGGTTCACTGGTCTCATCCATAGCCTGAATAGCGTTTTTTACCAAATTGGTTACTACCCGTATAAGCTGTGTGCGATCTAATTTAGCAATGATCTCTTCTTCCTGAGCTACCAGTGAAATATAATTTTCATTAAAAATATCGAGTGCCAGCTTTACTACTTTCACAATGTTAAGTGTTTCATTTTGTTGCGCCGGCATCTTGGCAAAGTTGGAAAAAGCAGAAGCAATACTGCTCATAGTATCTATTTGTTGTATGAGTGTATTTGAATACTCTTTTACTTTAGTAACAATATTGGGGTCATCAGGGTCAAACTTTCGTTCAAAACTCTGTACACTTAAACGCATGGGGGTAAGAGGGTTTTTAATTTCATGTGCCACCTGCCGCGCCATTTCCCTCCAGGCCTGTTCCCGTTCGCTTCGTGCCAGTTTCACTGCACTTTCCTCCAATTCATCTATCATACTGTTGTAAGCACCTACCAGGGTTTCTATTTCTTTACTGGCCCCGTTGAGTATAATTTTTTCGTTGCGATGGCTCAGGCGTGTCTTATCTATTTTATCTGATATGGTTTTTAAAGATCGTGTTATATAGCGAGAGATAAAATACGCAAGGATAATGGCAATGATAAGCATAAACAGATACACCACTCCCAAACGAATGAGGAACTCCCGCAGTTCCATGGTATTAAAGGTATCGTCTTCAAAATATGGAAGGTTTAGAATACCTATGGGCTTAAACTTGTTATCATTGATATAGGTATATGAAGACTGAAAACGCCCGCCTGCCGCAATTTTTTTCTCAACAAATCTTTTATCGGCACTCATGGAAAGCTTATTGAGTACAAGCGCACTCAAACATTGTGAAATACTGTCTTCTTCAAACTTAGGGCGGGAACTCTTTACAAGCCCTCCTTCAAGATCATAAATATTGAAATTTACATTTTGAACATCGGCAATCTGGTAGATCTCATCTTTAAATATAAGGTCGAGATATTCGGTTTCTACCGGGTAGGTAGTACTCATGAGCACATAGTCTATACTGGCCTTAACCTGTTCTTCTTTACGTTCCAGACGGTCGCGGTGATAATCTTCAGACTGTTCTTTGTATTGATACAACGTCACTCCGGCTATAAGAATAAAAGCAACTACCACCAGCAGGATCATCATAAGGAAGATTCGGTTTCTAAGTGATAATTTTTTATTCACGGTTGTGTATTTGCTTTGTAAATATAACAATAATCAAGCCATAGTGTTTTGAAACGCTTTTGAAGTAATATGCTTTATTTTCTGTTACCGAATGTAAAATCTTTTTCCAATCTTTATTTCTTTTTCATTCTATCAAAAAATCTGTTAGATTTGTAAGAATAGCCTATCTCTTTTATACCAAAATTTATGTCTATTGTTGATTTTAGGGAAACCGGGAAAATAGAAGCCTACTATTTAAAACGTGTGTGGTATTATTACTTAAGTCTTAAAACATCTGCACACGAGGCAGAGAAAAACAAAGTGCCCTGGAAATACATAAATGCCTTGTTTAATACGTTAGGTATAGGTACCGAACCCACTATTAAATATCTGTTGAATAAATCGCCTGATTTTGAAACCTTTGAAAACTGGATATTAAAAAACGGCCGGGTTTCTCCACAGCATCTAAAAAACTATAACTCGGTGATCCTTTCTAAGAAAGATGGTATTCTTGCTTTTAAGCAACATACTGTTTTAAGTGAAGTTGATTTGCGCCATTGGGAAGAAAAAGGGTATGTGATTGTAAAAAATGCTATTTCTAAGGAAGATTGTGAAAAAACAAAAGCCCTTATTTATGAGACACTCGGGGCAACCCCTAATGAACCGGATACCTGGTATAAGCCCCACCCTTTAAAGCAAGGTATCATGGTACAGTTTTTTCAACATGATATACTTGATAAAAACCGGTTTTCACCGCGTATTAAAGGTGCTTTTGAGCAATTGTGGCAGCGTACCGATTTGCTGGTTGATATGGATAGGGTAAGCTTTAACCCTCCCGAAACTTCTGATTATACATTTCCCGGGCCCAACCTGCATTGGGATGTAAGCCTTAAAAGACCCATTCCATTTGGGCTACAGGGATTATTGTATGTATCAGATACCTTAAAAGATCAAGGCGCTTTTACGGTAGTCCCGGGCTTTCACAATCAAATTGACCACTGGCTGGAGAATCTCCCTCAGGATGCTAACCCCAGAGATGTGGCAATGCTTAACAAAATGGTATTAGAACCTATTGCCGGCAATGCCGGAGATCTCATTATATGGAACCAGTGCCTGCCGCATGGCAGTAGCCCAAATACTTCCCGGCTTCCCAGAATTGTACAATATATTAATTACCAGCCTATAGAGCTTGCCTATCAGGAAGAGTGGATATAAGCAAGGTGCTGTAAGCTTTTTATATAAAAGGATTGTTAAAAAACTCTTTTATAGTTCTTTGAAGGAAACACTTGTGATTGGCATCCCGGAAAATTTTGTCACACCCTTACTTACTGAAAGTAAAGTTGTAATTTGACAAAAACAATTAACAAATATATTTAATTGAAATACTTATATTTTTGTAGATTAAAAGCAGCTTAAAACAAACCTTATGAAAAGAAATATTCTATACGTTCTTATTTCTCTGCTGTTGGTAGCCTGTTCAGGAGATGACGATGGAGAAACACGAGAAATCGGTGGTATTTTCAATGCTACTTTTGATACGGATAAAATGATAGGAACCTGGACCTACCAGACTATTACTCTCAATGGTAATGAATCTGAATACGAACACAGATCTGGATGTCCTAAAGATATCTTTGCCTTTTTCAACAGTACAGAAAAACCTTTTGAGTATGAAGAAATAATATATGTAAACAACGAATGTGGTGCCAGGGGTATATCTCTAAAATGGGAAGTAAACCAGGGTCTTATAAATTTCTATTCCGCGCAACGATTTATAATAGCATTTCAGGTAGTCTCTATAACAGATAGTGAATTTATTTTTTCTTATCGCTTTGATTATGACGAAGATGGTGATCTTGATGAGGTAGAAATAGTTGCCGTAAAAAATAACCCTAGTGATGGCTAGTTTCTTGAAGATCAACACTTATTATACAAAAAAAACCTGGATATCAACCCGGGTTTTTTTTGTATAGACCTGTTTTTTGAAGTAAAAAGACTACATACAAACACGCTGTTTTCAATCAATCTATATTTGTATATTTGATAAGGCCTTATAATTCTATTATATGCATACGCATCAAAAAAAAAACCCTAAAAAGAGTCGTGAAACTTTATATGGTTCTAAAAGTGGCAGTGAAAGTAATTCTATAAAAGCATCAAAATTTCAGGATACACGCCCTGAGGCATTACAAATGCGCAAGCTACAATATATGGCTGATGGATTTACCGGGCAATTACACCCTGTTCAAAAAAAACACAATACCACCGGCCTGCCAGATACCCTGAAAACAGGTATTGAAACTCTCTCCGGCCACCGTATGGATGATGTAAAAGTGCATTACAATTCATCAAAACCTTCTCAACTACAGGCACACGCATATGCACAGGGTACTCAAATTCATCTGGCTTCGGGACAGGAAAAGCATTTACCTCATGAAGCATGGCACGTGGTACAACAAAAGCAGGGGCGTGTAAAGCCAACAGCACAACTGCAGGGTAAGGTTCCTGTAAATGACGATGTTTCATTAGAAAAAGAAGCGGATGTTATGTGGGCCAGAGCATTGCAAATGAAAAGTAAGGGTACTCTTAAAAGCAACAAACCGCTTTTATCTGCGGGCCCTTTAACCGTACAAAGAGTGAAAAGTGATCTTTTTGCGTGGGCTCCAAAAACTGTTCCTGCCAACACTACCCCGGTACAACGGGTAGAAATTACCCGTCTTAATGTAACCAATGAGGTTTGGCAGGCCTATAGAGAACTTAGCAACGAAGCGAAGCTTTTACTCAGATATAGTACATTTCCACAGTTTTTTGAGCTTTCCCGCGAAGAGCAATTAGATTTTCTACATGCATTAAACCACAGTACTACGGTAATAAATACGTTGATGCAACAGCAGGCACCTGCACTGATGGGGCCGGATTATGTAGAGGATAAGGAGCCCCCGCTTCGCCAGTTGCAGGCACAATTCTTACAGTTAAATCCTGATTTTTTAGGTAATCTGTTAGGTGTTACCCAGGGGCACGGGGGTAGTTTTTATTTCTCACACGATCTCTCTATACATATTACCAATTTTTCGGCCATACGTACGCCACAACCTCACAAAGCCCTTTTGGGGCCGCAGGAGCAGAAAATCAGTAAAGCTCTGGTAAAACAATCTCAAGTATCCATACATAGTGTTATGGAAGAAAAGAGCCTCTCCAAGTTTTTACTCGCGCAGCACCTTTTTCAACAGGCCATGCGCAGTATGGACGATCTTAAAAGTATAGGTTTTGAGTTTGAGTTTGCTTCTTTTACCGGGCCTGATGGTGTATATACAGCAAATGAGATTATTCCTTCACACCAACTCATGGCCCAATCTGCAATAGGAGGTAATTACTTTGGCCTATCCTGGCGACTGGAATCTGATTCTAAGAATACTCTTGAGCTGGTAAGTCCGCCTTTTGTATTTTCCAGAAATAAACAGGGAGAAACTAAATCGTACGCTATACGTCGTGAACTGGAAAAAGAAACCGGAACTCTTGCCATTACTGCCAGTCAGCATTCATATACCTTACTTCAAACGGCTGGAGCACTTTCACAAGCGCATATAGGTTTTGGCTGGAAAGTTAACCCCGACTATCAAAATTTCCTTGTAACCACCAATAAAAAATCGGGTGGTGTATATTCTCAGCAAAATGTATCGCTGTATCCTGAGGAAATAGGATCTATGCTTGAAGAGAAATTTAGGGGTGAGGATAAACTGGAACCACCTGCGGTGTCACTGGCAGCGGCTACGTATCCTACTAATGTGGCGCGACTGGTGCGTAAACACTTTTTGGCGGTTCTGCCTGAAGAACCGGCACCTGCTGAGGCTGTGCAACAGGCCATTGCCGTGTTTTCACGCTATGCTTCTAATGTACTGGCTATTCCCAGTTTACGCCACCGCCAGGATAACGATGAAAGAAAGGATAACATGGCCACTCAAGTAAAGGAAACGCTGGGCGTATGGGTAAAAACCGACCCTCTGAACCTTTTAATGCATCTTCTCAAAGACCCTGAGAATATGGAAGCTTTTCATATAGCACTGGCTGCGGCACGGCAACCTATTTTACAGGTCTTTGAAACTGCCGGGCAAAAATTTGTAAATGATGTACGGCTTCCACCACCTCAAGATCCTACCATACCGGAAATAGGTGCACGTATGCAACTACTTATACAACAAAATCCACAGATGGCACAAGATAGAATGGCTACCATGCAACTAGCTAAACAACAGCTTATACAGGAAAGGGCCCAACAACAGGGCCCGGATCCTTCCGTGGCCGTTGGCGGGTATGTAGCTGAAATGCTTCAGGATCTTACGGCATTTATTGAGCGGGCCTTACATGTGAACCTGCATGAAGAGGCACACCCTAAAAGCACTACGAGCGAGTTTCTGGACGAAACTTTTGGCACGGGGGAAGGAGTGAGAAAAGGTACGTATCTCAAAGGGGTTAAAACCAGTAAAGGGCCCATGTATGTTACTGAACTGCGATAGCTATTCAATACAATAAAAAAACGGTGGAGCGTATGCCACCGCTTTTTTAAGAGTATAATATACTTGATAAAGTATTATGAGTCTGCGGTAAGAACACCGTCTATATTAGAAATGGTAGCGTCTTCCCGTAAACCGGTAATATCTAGCGTAGATATTTGCCAGGTACCATCTTCTTTTTTACAGGAAGCCGATAGTATGACACTTACATCTTTACAGGTTTCTAAATAACTACCATGTGGCACATACCCGACCGGGGTGGTACCATCTCCGTTATTTACTAAAAAACCGTCTTCATTGCTTATGCTGGTAGTCTCCAGCTCTGTTAGATTAAGTGTGGCGGGAATCCAGGAGTGATCTCGCTTTTGAGCTGTACAAAACAAGTTGCTTTGTATGTCTTTACTCGTTTCTTTGTAACTACCCCCTGGTACAAATGAATGGGCCATAACATATATATTTTAAAAATTCCTACTCTGTTTACTATAGGCTTTTCGGATTACGCCTTTATGTATTTCATACAAAAATACGGAAGTATTTGTACAATAAAAAGAGTAAAAGTACGTAGTAAAACACCCTTTTACGTATTTATTTGGCCAATTTTTATATTTAAACACGGTGGCAAATGGGAGGTTTTTAAAATACTTTGTATAAAGAGTAGCAATAGCAAAAACCCTCTCTTACAAAAGAATACAAAAACAAAAATGTTAAACTATTTTAGTGCATATTTTCTTATGTGTTATTTAAGTATTTTTGATCGTAATACACCAATTATAAAATAGCCCTAATCTTACTTAAGGCTATTAAAAATTAAAACCTTTTATAAACAAAGTTATGTATCAAAACATTGAAAAAGTATTTTTGGGAACTCTGCTTCTGGTTTGCACTGCTTCTTTTAGCCAAATTCACGAAGACCCTAACGGTAACGTAGGTATAGGCACTACTACACCTATTGCCAAACTTCAGGTACTGGGCCCTGCAGATGTACAATCTGCTCAAATTACTTCTTTTGGAAACTTAACTTCATCTGATTATTTAACTTCTAATGTATATAGGTCTTTTGCAGGGAGTAGTTATGTTAATGGAAATTCTGGCTGGGTATCACACTACTTTTCATACCGTTCTGTTTATGGGGGTTATCTGGATTATAATAACCAGGGCTATGGTTTTTACAGCCAGGGTTGGTTTCCCCGTATGTTTATGGAGGTTATTTCTGGCAATCACGGAACTGCCGCTTCATTACCTGCTGATTCCCCTATAAAATCAGGCTATTTGTACCAACAAATAAAAGGCCCTGCTGCAGATGCTACCCCTACTCCTATAAAGGCTACAAATAGCAACTCTCAATGGCTTTGGGGAGTAACCTCTACAGGAAACATTATTGTAGCAGGTAAAATAGAATCACGCGAGGTAAAAGTAACGGTAGATGCGGGAGCCGATTATGTTTTTGAGCCGGAATACCCTTTACGATCTCTGGAAGAGGTACAAAACCATATTAAAAAACATAGGCATTTACCCAATATTCCTTCTGCCAAAGAAATGGAAGAAAACGGCATACTACTGGGGGAAATGAATATACAACTGCTTGAAAAAATTGAAGAACTTACGCTTTACACGCTGCAACAGGAGGAAAAAATAAAAGCGCAGGAACAACGCCTTAGCAGGCTTGAAAAGCTGTTGGAGGCTAAAGAGTAAGCCGTTAAGCTTTGCTTTATGTACGGTACCTTGGGCGGGCTAAGCCCTCAATAGGTTTTCAGATGCCCATACTGAGTGCGATCAAAGGGTAGCAGCCCGCACAATTGATTTTATATGGTGATGGCCCTGATGTTATTATTCGTTTTTGTTACGTTCAGCTTTTTTAATCTTTTTTCGCTCTAATGGTGAGTCAGCCAGATTACTCTAACATTTTTTCATCAAGCTATTTAATCAACTATATAGTTTTTATATTGTTTACTAATTAAGTAAATTTTTACTAAATTGTAATTTATATACTACAAAGTACCGCCATTAATACCTCGTGCTGGGTTTAGTATATTTACTCTATTATTAACTATTTAAAAACATATTATGTTAAAAAACATTTTATTTATTGGCAGATCTCTTTCAATTACAGAGATGAAAAATATTGGTGGTAGGTGGCAGGATACGTTAGATGATGAATTTTGTAGAAATTTTGATTCTGATACATCTTTTGATCCAAGATGTGACAGCGATCGTGATGGTCGAGAGTGTCGTTACCCATATTATGTTAATAGTTTTGGGCGATGTACTCTTTGATACTTAACGCGAAATCATTTGAAATTAGTGGCTTTAAGCCACTTTTTTATTTCTGTATTCTATTTTTGTTTTTTTAAACTGAGTTTTTCAATTCTGGAAATATTTTATATAATGTACTTATAATAAACATTGCTGTCTCGCAGAACGCTTATGTTGTAGGCTTACACATCTTCTCTTTAGGTTATATGTTTAAATAAAATATAACGATATGCTGTAAATAAGATTTTTCTGTTTTTAAGTATTTAAAAAGGAACGGAAAAAGGACGCCTTTTCCTTAGGGGTTTTGCTATGCAAACCGTACTGGAAACACTGCCCAAAAGGAGTACTCCCCTACTTTTGGTGTACCACCAGTGCTTTCTCGTACTACCCGGAGGAAAAGGGGGTGTTTTTCTAAAAAGATTTTGGGAGGGTGCCCTTTGGCAAGCTCAGAGTAAGAACAATCTTAGTTATGATTAGGGGTAGGACTTCACACAATGAATATTTTACCCAAAACTAACTTTAGCTTACAGTAGGAACTTCCGCTTAAGAAATCTGCCAAAATGAATTATAGCTCTTTGTTGTGCCTCGTACTTTTACATCATTTTTGTAATTTACTCGTTACTAAATTAAACAGCCCAATGGATAACGTATAAACAAGATATGCATCTTCTTTTCCGGAATTTGGATATGGTTTCAATATTCCAGCTCTATCTTTGGGATGGACGTATTTTGATGTAAAGTCAAAAAGAGATTTTATTCCTTTGAGCAAGTCATTAATTCCTTCTTCGTTGTGCTGCTCATTAAGTAAGACCTCTCTCAATTTATTTTCAAATGTTGGGTTGGTTCTACCTGAGCTTTTAATATTCAAACCGTCAAAAAATTGCCTCGAATATTCAATAGTTTTTTTCCATTCGCCAAGCATTATGCATCTTTCCATTTCTAAGATGTTAGTCTTTAGCAAATCAATTAGTTCAGTCCAAGATTCTGACGTTTGGTTTTTTGCAATGTTTAATTCAAGCAAAAGAAAGTTACCAATTCCCAATTTTGGTGAAAAATTAGCAACCCAATCACTTTGTTCAATTGAATATCTCTCACTCTTTTTCTCAATGTTTAAGCGGACGAGATGGTTGTTCTGGAGATTGTTAAAATCTACAGGAATATTCATTGTTTTTAACACAAATTCCATATAGAATTCAGCTGATTTGTTTTGTGCCTTTTCACGCTGTTTCTCAATGGATTCAATCGCTTTAGGTGTGAGCAATGCGCTTAGTTGTACACTATGTATTTCTGTATTTTTTCCTCTTTCTTCTTTTTGTTGTTCGGTTCTTAGAGTTAACCCATATCTGCTATCAGTATTCAATTGGTATTCCGAAAGAACAGATAATATTTGACCATTTTGGTGGCACAGTTTTCCGGATATTGAGACTGGAATTTCGTTGGAATAATCAAACTCTAAATTTACCCATATTTTCAACATTGGGTTGATAGATTGCGTATCAACTTCAATTTGGATTGTTTTAATGTTCATTTATTGCATAATGGTTTTTGTATTTGACACAATACTAAAATATACCCATTGTGGTTATTTATATTTTAATTATGATAGTTATCTAAATAATCCTATTAATATAGTAATAATTGTTTGTTTTTCTGTAAAGGGTATATTGATTTTTTTTAGGTTTTGTTCCTTTTTACGCGTCTAAAAAGGAACGGAAAAAGGACGCCTTTTCCTTAGGGGTTTTGCTACGCAAACCGTACTCGAAACACTGCCCAAAAGGAGTACCTCCTCCTTTTGGTGTACCACCAGCGCTTTCTCGTACTACCCGGAGGAAAAGGAGAGCTTTCTAAAAAGCTTTTGGCACGTTACCCTTCGGCAGGCTTAGGGTACCTCCCTTTTACAAGCTTAACGATCTTGGCTGTGAGCAGTTGGGTGGTTTTACTCATTGTAAGCCAACAATATATTGTTTTTAAATATGCTTTTTTTTAATCTTTATCTTCGTACTTGTATTTTTAAAAAGCGATGCAAAAACTTAGACTCTCAATCTTTTTCTTACTCCTAATAACTTCTCTTAAAGGGCAAACTCCCAATGACTATGAGTTTAGTTTGCTTACCTGTGCTCCCGGAGAAGAACTTTACAGTATTTTTGGCCACTCTGCCATTAGATTAAAAAGCCCTGCTGAAGATATTGTGGTTAATTATGGTATTTTTTCATTTGAAGAAGAAAATTTCTTTACTAACTTTTTATTAGGAAAACTAAATTATCGTGTAGGGATTACTGATACTAAAAGGTTTATTAATGCGTATAGGCAAGAAGGCCGGGAAGTGGTAGAAAATAAACTAAATATTACTGCTCCTAATAAAAAGAGACGGCTTATTACTACCATTAATATTGATCTTGAAAAAAAAATATACAGGTATGATTACTTTGCTAACAATTGCACTACTAAAATATCTAGCTTATTTTCTGTAGATAGTACTTTATTTACGGGAAAAAACATACCAGATACTTATAGAAAAGGGTTAAACAAAAGCCTTTACAACCAGCAATGGCTTAGGTTCTTAATGAATATAGCCCTGGGAATGCCGGCAGATAAAAAACTCTCTTACAAGGAAAGGTTGTTTTTACCATTGTTTTATCACAGCTATTTAACCACGAATGATACACCTGCCAGATTAGACATTACAAACAGAAAAACTTTGAAATGGTATCACGGGCTCACGACTCCTATGGTTGTTATTACGGTTTTCTTTTTGTTAATGATTATTAGTATTGTAAAACAGTATAGAATACATAGTTTTCTCTATACTACTGTTTTTATTTGCCTGTTTACTATTTCTGGTTTTATACTATTTTTTTGGTTTTTTTCTGAACATATACACGCTAAAAACAACCTTAATATTCTTTGGGCAAACCCTTTATATATATTACTATGGGTTTCTGGTTCAACATTCAAAAAAAGGGTTATGCAGTTAGTAATATTCTTTAATTTACTTTTTATAGTACTATCTTTTTTTGCTTTACAAGAGATTATACCTGAGATCTATGCGCTTGTATTATTGATTACTATTTCTATAGGATTTAAATACAAAAAAACCTTTGGTGCTGGTTAAAAACGAATTATGCTCCCCTTAACAGGCTAAGTAATCAATAGATTTTTGGAAACGTCTATTGAGTGTAATCAAAAGGTAGTAGAATTGCTAACACAAGGGTAGCAAACTGGCGGCAGTAAATTGTAGTTATACATTGTTACCAAACGGTTTTCAATTTCATGTTAAGCATATCCATTAATACTTAATTCTGAATATGTTTTATTTGTCAAATTTACTTTTAGATTAAAATAACCATTTCCTCCATCGTGTACAATCATCAAATCTTTTTTTCCAATCATCGCTTTCCCAATGATTACAGAAAAAATTAATCCATATTTCTTTTTCTCCTTTTTCATTTATCACAGGGGCATATTGCCTTTTCTTATCTTTTTGCTGCGTATACTTCAAATTTCATTATTCGTTCTCTTTTCATATTGACATCCATAAATTTGCCTTCAAAAAGTAAAAGCTGTGATGTTGATTTAATTACTTTTCCTAAAAATGCTGAATGATACATAATTTTTAAACAGCAAATTGCAATAACAACATTGAAGCCTTCCCTAAAAATAGGACAGCTTAAAATTAGAATTTTCTAACTTTAAATTTTAACTGTCA
>NZ_JBBEWR010000021.1:0-26446 GCF_037646345.1 Ascidiimonas aurantiaca
GTTTCCACGGGATATTTGAATCAGCCTGTATTGAGTTCGGAGAAGTTTGTGGCGGATCCTTTTTTTGAAGGTTCTCGTATGTATCGCACGGGCGATCTGGCGCGTTGGTTGCCTGATGGGAGTATAGAGTTTTTAGGGAGGAAGGATGATCAGGTGAAGATACGCGGGTATCGAATAGAGTTGGGCGAGTTGGAGAGTGCATTGAGTGGTTACCCGGGTGTGAGTGGCGTGGTAGTATTGGCCGAGGCCGGAGCGCAGGGTGATCTGGAACTGGTGGTATATTTAACGGGCGAAGAGGGGTTAGATTCGGTTTCGTTACAGGAGTACTTGCGGGATCGTGTACCGGGGTATGCGGTACCTTCACGCTATGTACAGATGGAGTCTTTCCCGTTAACCCCCAATGGCAAGATAGACAAGAAAGCGCTGGCTACCTCAGGAGGTGAAGGCTTACAAAGAGGTGCCGGGTATGTGGCGCCTGAGAGTGAAACAGAAAAAAGACTGGCAGCACTTTGGTGTGAAGTACTTCAACTTGAAAAGGCAGGTAAAAATGATAAATTTTTTGATGTAGGGGGGGATAGCCTTAAGCTAACAAAGCTCATAAGCCTTATACACAAAGAATTCAATGTAAAAGTAGCATTAAAAGATATTTATGAGATAACCTCTTTAGCGGCACAGGCACAGCTTATAGAAAATACCGAAAAAGAAGAATTTGTGACCATTCCGGTTTTGGAGAAAAGGGAGTTCTATCCGCTTTCCTCCTCACAGAGACGTGTTTATGTGCTTAGTCAGCTCAAAGACAGTAACCTCACATACAATATGCCCGATGTATATATTTTTGAAGGAGATCTGCATACAGAAGCACTTCAAAAAGCATACAAAGCACTAGTGAAAAGGCATGAAAGCCTTAGAACAGTTTTTGTTGAGAATGATGAGGGAGAGATCGTACAACAGATACGGGAAGAAGAAATATTTACCGGTAATATTGAGATAGAGTATGAAGACCTGAGGCATGTTACCGATAAAGAGACTATTACCAGAAAACAGGTATCTGAGATTTTTCACCACGAATTTGATCTTGAAAAAGGGCCTCTTGTTCGCAGTAGCCTGCTTCATACAGAAGATAACCAATGGGTATTTTGTTATGTAATACATCATATTATAAGCGATGGGCTTTCTATGGATGTGTTAATAAAAGAACTGCTTACCCTTTACAAAGCTTTTGTACATAATGAACCGTACCCGCTAAAGTCATTACGTATCCAATACAAAGATTATGCTGCCTGGCAGCAGAGATCTTTACTAGCAGATACTATGGCATCACATAGAGAGTACTGGCTACAGCAATTTGAAGGAGAAACCCCTATACTCAATTTACTTACCGATAAAAAACGCCCTCCTGTTAAAACCTTTAATGGAGATGCGGTTGTAGGAAAGCTTAATGAAAACAGTATTCAGTTACTAAAAGAATTAGGAAAAAAGGAAGGGATTACCCTTCATATGATATTACTCGGGCTGGTAAATACATTACTTCACCGCTACACTCATCAAAATGATATAGTAGTAGGGAGCCCCGTAGCGGGAAGAGTACATTCAGATCTGGAAGATCAGATAGGATTCTTTGTCAATACACTTGCTTTCAGAACCCGATTTAGAGGAGATGAAAGCTTTGAGAATTTGCTTTTGCATATAAAGCAGGTAACGCTTGAGGCATATGAACATCAGGCCTATCCTTTTGATGAACTGGTAAATGCATTAAGCTTGCAAAGAGACCTGAGCCGCTCGGTATTATTTGATGTACTCGTGGCCCTTCAGAGATCAAACATAGATGAGGCATTTACTCAGGAAACCACCGGGGGTCTTACCATAAAGAATTATAATGATACAGAGCATAAGGTAACCAAGTTCGACCTCACCTTCAATTTCAATGAATTGGGAGAAGAACTGTGGCTTAGCCTTGAATACAATACAGATCTTTTTTACCGAAGTACGGCAGAACGTATGTTACAACACCTGTTGTCTATTCTTGAGAAAGTAGCCATTAGCCCTGATACGGCTTTAGACCGTATCGATTTCCTAAGTGAAGAAGAAAAAGAAAAACTGTTGGTGAATTTCAATGATACGGGTTTTGTATTTAATGAAAATGACACCATACTACAACTTTTTGAGGAACAGGTAGCAAAAACACCCGAAAAAATAGCCTTACAATATAAGGACAAAGAGCTTACTTATAGTGAATTGAATACGTGGTCAAACCGGTTAGCATGGTTCTTAAAAGAAGAAAAAGGAATTGACCCAAAGCAATTTATAGGGCTAAAGCTGGAAAGAAGCGAATGGGTAATAATAGGGATGTTAGGGATATTGAAAGCCAAATGTGTATATGTACCTATAGATCCTGAGTATCCGGAAGATCGTGTTAACCATATGATAGAAGATAGTGGTTGTACCCTTATTTTTGATCAACAGCTTTTGGGAGAATTTAAAAAGAAAGTGGAGACCTTCTCCCATGAAAACCCTGATGATTATCCGGCAGCTACAGATCTTGCCTATATTATTTATACATCAGGCTCTACCGGAAAACCTAAAGGGGTTATGGTAGCACATAGCAACTTGTCGGCATTCTTACAAAATTGTAAAAACACCTTTGCCCTCAATGAGTTAAAACTTCCGTTATTAGCATCTTACTCGTTTGATATTTTCCTGTTCGAGTCCCTATATCCTATGTTAACAGGAGGAACAGCAATAATGCTGGATAACTTACAGATCAAAGATATTCATGAGTTGACGTCTTCTTTGAAACAGGTAAATGCTTTTCACGCAGTACCAACCCTTATGGCAGAAGTGGTAAACTATGTAGAAGTTACACAAACAGAAGGGGCCTATATGCATATCAAAAACCTTTTTATAGGTGGGGACACAGTACCTCCCGGAATTATACAAAAAATGCATGAAGTATTTCCCAAAGCCGCCATTCACGTGTTATATGGCCCTACGGAAAGTACCATCTTTACCACAACACATTCGTATTTTTCAGGAAAAGATCCGTCTGATGAACCGCCTTTAGATACTCCCCCAACAGGCAATATGCCTATAGGCTCACCTATGGGAAACGGAGATATTTATATTATGAGTAATGAACATTCGTTGAGCCCTATAGGTGTTTCAGGAGAGATTGGTGTAGGGGGAAAAGGTGTGACAAAAGGATATGTAGGTAAAAAAGACCTCACAGCCGAAAAATTCATAGAGAACCCTTTTAAAAAAAACGATCGGATCTACCTGACCGGTGACCTGGGCAGGTGGCGTGAAGATGCGATAATTGATTTCATTGGCCGAAAAGATGCTCAGGTAAAAATAAGGGGGTACCGGGTAGAACCCGGTGAAGTGGAACAAGTATTGTGCTCTGTAGCTACTGTCACTGCTGCTGTAGTAGAAGCGAGAACCCTTGAAAACAGAAAGGAACTGGTGGCCTATTTTACAGCCGGTGAAAAAACTAACAGCACCATGCTAAGGCAGGAGTTAAGCAAGCAATTGCCAGCCTACCTTGTTCCGGCATATTTTGTACAATTAGAAGAAATGCCATTGACGCCTCATGGAAAAGTAGATAAAAAAAGGCTACCTGACCCTTCAGCAGAAAACACAGATACCGGTGTGGCATATGTGGCACCAAAAACCGAAAATGAAAAAATACTCACAAATGTATTAGAAGATGTACTGAAGAAAAACACTGTAAGTGTACTGGACGATTTCTTTGTTCTGGGAGGAGATTCTATTAAATCGATACAGATGGTATCAAGGCTTCGTCAAAAAGGATATCAGCTTACCATTCAGCAAATACTATCCCATCCTCAAATAAAAGAACTGGCAACACATATAAAGCCGCTTACAAGGGTTATAGACCAGAGTACCGTAGAAGGAGAGGTTCCTTTAAGCCCGGTACAGAATTACTTTTTTGAAACCTATTTTGATAAAAACCATCATTATAACCAGTCGGTTCTTTTAACAGCCAAAGAAAGAATATCAGAAGAAGGCATGGAAGCAGTTATTCAAAAACTGGTGACGCATCACGATGCTCTCAGATTGGTTTTTAAAAATGAAAACGGGAAATGGATACAGGAAAACCTGAGTACAGATCAACCTATCGGATTTTCAAAGGATACATTTTCAGACGAAACAGAATTCAATAGGTTGAGTGGGGAGGCTCAGGCTTCCTTACATTTGGAAACCGGCCCTTTGTTTAAAGCCATCCTTTTTAACGGTGAGCAGGAGGACCGTTTGTTACTTCTGGCACATCACCTTATTATTGATGCGGTATCATGGCAAATACTTCTTGAAGACCTTCATACACTCTATGCGCAGCAGCAGGAGGGTGCAGAGCTGGTCTTGCCGGAAAAAACAGATGCTTTTAAATATTGCCAGGAGCAGCTAAATATACAGGCAGAAGAATATGCCATTCGTGAAGATGCGTACTGGTCATTAATAGAAGGTACGCCGGTGAGCTCCCTGGAACCGGAAATACCGGGCGGAACTAATCTTTTTGGAGATACCAAAAGTGCGTCGTTTACACTAAACAGGACTCTCACCCGGCAGCTTATGAACGATTGCTACCAGGCCTATACTACAGAAGTACGAGAAATACTTCTCACGGCGGTTGGTCTGGCACTTAAAAAAGAGTATGCCCTCGAAAAACCACTCATTCGTATGGAAGGCCACGGGCGGGAGATAACCGATGTAGATATAAGCCGAACGGTAGGCTGGTTCACCTCATTGTACCCCGTAATACTTTCTATAGAGCATGATGAAGAGCCGGTAAGACAGCTTATTGAAGTAAAAGAAACCATGCGTAAGGTGCCGGAAAAAGGCCTGGGATTTGGGTTGATACATTATAATACCCGGAGAAGCTATAAAATACATCCGAAAATTACCTTTAACTATCTGGGAGATCTGGGAGGCACTGCGCAAACAGGAGAACCCGAAACCTTTTTCAGGTTTTCCGGCGTACCTCAGGATAATATTACCGATCCTGCCATGCCACGGGAAGCACTCCTGGAGTTCAGTGCTGCTGTGACAAACCAAATATTCTCCATGAACATTCAGTATAGTGATCAACAATTTACCTCCAAAACCATAAACAGACTCATACAATCCTGCGAAGAAGCATTGCGAACACTTATTGATGAGTTGGCATCAGAGCAGGAAACACATATTACTCCGTCAGACCTCACCTATAAAGGGCTGAGTATGGAACAACTGGAACTTTTAAACGACCTTTAATGAAATTAGAAGATGTCTATCCGTTAAGCCCTTTACAACAGGGGATGTATTATCATTGGCTTACAGACCCGACAGCTTATTTTGAGCAAATGAGCTACCGGATACAAGGCACAGTAAACATAGCTAAAATGAAAGAGAGCTATGATATCCTGGTAGCTCGTCATTCGGTTTTAAGAACCTTTTTTACCCATAAATTATCTGAAGATCTATTACAGGTAGTAAAAAAAGAAGTACCCTCAACGTTCAGTTTTGTAGATGCTTTGGATAAACCCGGTTTTTCATTAGAAACCTTTAAAGAAGAAGACCGGGCCCGGGGTTTTGATCTTCATAAGGATTCGCAAATGCGGTTGTATGTCATACATCTTGGTGAAGACCAGTATGAGTTAGTATGGAGTATGCATCATATTTTAATGGACGGCTGGTGTTTAAGCCTTCTCATGAACGAGTTTTTTCAGATATATGAGAGCCTGCTTAAGAACGAGGAGCCTCATTTTAAAAAGCCCTACCGGTATTCAGACTATATTAAATGGCTTATGAAGAAGGAAACCAAAGTTTCTGAAAGCTATTGGAAAGAATATCTGGAAGAGTATGATACCGCAGCTATAGTGCCCGGTACCTATCATAATAAAGTACAGTGGCATGGAGAAACGCAAAAAGCAGAGTTCGTACTGGAAGGTGAAACACGAAAAGGGATCACAACGTTGTGTAATAAGCTGGGAATAACCGAAAACACCTTTATACAAACCGTTTGGGGGGTATTACTTTCCCGTTATACCAATACCAATGATGTGGTATTTGGGTCAGTAGTATCAGGTCGCCCTGCAGAGATTCCCGGAATAGAAGAGATGATAGGCCTTTTTATCAATACCGTACCTGTTCGTATTCAATACTCAGAAAAGACACGTTTTTTAGAATTGTTACAAAAAGTACACCAGGAAGGTGTTGACAGTACAGCTCATCATTATATGGGTTTAAGCGATATACAGTCACAAAGTAGTTTAGGCCGTGATCTTTTTAATCATGTAGTGGTATTTGAGAACTTTCCCGTAGAAGAAATGGTACGTTCAGGATTAGAGAACGACCAGTTGGAAGCTGATTTCAAATTGTTATCATCAGAGGTACATGAGCGTACCAATTATCCGCTTAATATTATTATAGTGCCGGGTGAACGATTGTGTATCAGGATTGAATATGATGTGAGTACATACCATACTGAATTTATTGAATACATTAAAACAGGACTAATAAATGTAATTAATGTAGTTATAAACAATCCGGACATTTATGTAACTGATATTGAAATTATTAACGATAATGAAAAGAAAAAACTGTTACTGGATTTTAATAATTCATATAAACCAGTAGTAAGTGAGAAAGTATTTCCGGATATGTTTAGTGAGCAGGTATATAAGACACCTGAAGAAACAGCTCTGATATTTGATAATATTGAATACACATATCTTGAATTAAATAAACTGGTCAATCAACTGGCAAACTTTCTCAAAGAAGAATACAATGTTGGGGCAGAAGACCTGGTAACCATAGTACTCCCAAGATCCGAATGGATGGTTGTCGCTATACTTGCCATTTCCAAAACAGGAGCAGCTTTTGTTCCTGTAGATATGAAATATCCTAAAGAACGGCAGGAGTTTATTATAGAAGACAGTAGTTGTAAAGTTGTTTTTAATGAAGAAGTACTATCTCTCTTTAAAGAAAAAAAACAGAGTTTAGATACATATTTTGATGTGATCAAAATTATTCCTTCACAACTTGCTTATGTTATTTATACATCAGGTTCAACGGGTACTCCTAAAGGAGTTTTGATAGAACACAAAAACCTCTCATCTTTTTTTCACAGTTGTTCTCATATTATAGAAGAGAAAGACATTGTGATGCCCGTATTAAGTTCAGTAGCTTTCGATATATTTCTATTTGAGTGTTTTTTTCCTTTATTACGAGGCGGAACCTCAATTATTTGCTCTGATGAGATAATTCGGGATGTGGGTAAACTGGCTTCGGTATTAAAAAACGTAACCGTTGTTCATGCAGTTCCCGTATTAATGCAGGAGCTGTTAGATAGTATTAAAAACACAAAAGATGGAAGCTCTTACAAACATCTGATAAAGGTTTTTGTTGGAGGAGATAAAGTTCCAAACTCTCTGCTTAAAGACATTCATAGTGTTTTTCCAAAAGTCCATATTCAGGAGCTTTACGGTCCTACGGAAGCAACTATTTTTTCATGCTCATATTATTATTCCGGAAATGTTAACATGCATGATTATAACGGTTCATTAATTGGGAAACCTAATACAGATACCAGAGTTTTAATACTTAATGAACACTTAAAGCTTTGTCCAGTAGGAGTCATTGGAGAAATTTGTCTGGAAGGCCCGGGAATAGCAAGAGGGTATCTGAACATGCCAGAATTGACAAATCAGCATTTTGTAGAAAATCCATATGACAAAGGTAACAAGATATACAAAACGGGAGATTTAGGATGTTGGTTATCAAATGGGGTTTTAAAAATAGTGGGCAGAAATGATAATCAGGTTAAGATAAGAGGGTATAGAATTGAATTAGGAGAAATAGAAGAAGCTATTCGTTCTTATCCAGCAGTTACCAATGCCGTTGTACTGGCAAAATCAATGAATGGTGACAATAAAGAGTTGATCGCTTACTTAGTTAAAAAATCAGATTTCAATATGAAGGATTTGCGAGCATATCTTTTAGAAAGGCTTCCCTTCTTCATGTTACCGGGTACTTTTGTGGAGTTAAGTGAATTTCCTGTTACCTCCAGGGGTAAAATAGACAGAACCAAATTACCCCTGCCAGATAAATTAAATACAATAATCAGTTCCGAATACAGAGCTCCGCAAACTAAAACTGAAAAACAGTTACAAACTATGTGGGAACAAATTCTTGAAAAAGAAAAGATAGGGATTTTAGACAACTTTTTTGATCTGGGTGGCCACAGTATTAAAGCCACCAAACTAAAGGCACAGATATTTAAAGTATTTGGGGTTGAACTGGACTTGCCTTCTTTATTGGAAGACCCTACCATTGCCAATATCTCTGAAGAAATTGAAAAGGCACTTTGGGTAAATAAGGAAGAGTTGGAAAAAGACCAGGTAGATCGATTTATTGTATAACCTACCCAGAATTGTACAACGGCATAGAGTTTTTAATACAAACGTTCTTTAAAATAAGCAATGGTACGTGAGCTTTAAAAGGCAGAATAATTTATGAAAACGAGTAGAGAAATACATGAAGGTATTATTGGTAAGCCAACGTATAACGCTTCGATCTATATTTTAAATCAACATCAGCAACTTTGCCCCATAGGAGTAGCCGGTGAGATCTATATTTCCGGCCCGCAGGTAGCTAAGGGGTATCTTAAAAATCCCGCGCTCACCGCAGAAAGGTTTATCCCCAATCCTTTCAAGAAAGGAGAAATCTTATTTAAAACCAATGATGTGGGCCGATGGCTTTCTAATGGGGATCTGGAGTTTGTGGGAAGGAACGACCAACAAGTGAAAATTAGAGGATATCGCATAGAACCCGGAGAGATTGAAAATGAAATACGTAAACTGGATCATATTACCGGGGTACTGGTTAAAGTAGTAAAAGGAAAATCTCAACAGAATGAATTGGCCGCGTATATAACAAACAATGAGCCCGTTGCCTTAATAACCCTACGTAAAGAACTGAGTAAAAAACTGCCTTCTTTTATGATACCTCAACACTTTTTTATATTGGATGCTTTTCCAAAAAATTCAAATGGAAAAGTAGATCATACAAAATTGCCGTTGCCCTATACTCATATCAAGAAAACACATTCTTGGGGAAGAGGACCGGTATCTGAGGCAGAAAAACAACTCATAGATATATGGAAAGAGGTCCTGGGTATTGATACCATAGGGGTAGAAGACAATTTTTTTGATCTCGGAGGGAACTCTCTTAAAGTAATACGGATGAAAACCCTTATAGCCAAACAAATGGGAATAAAAGTACCCGTAGTAAAACTATATGAGAACCCAAATGTAAAAGCCCTTGCGGCTTATATAAATCAAAATGATAAAGAACCTGATACTGCTACCACTCCGATAGATGAAGATTCGGAAAAAGCAGTATCTGTAATGCATGCTACACTAAATTTATTAAATCGCTCTGAAAATGAAGAATAAAGAAAATTACACAGGCCTTGAATTAGCAGTCATTGGTATGGCCTGCCAGGTACCCGGTGCTGCCAACTGGTCAGAATTCTGGAACAACCTCGTAAAAGGTGAAGAATCTATTCAGTTTTTTGATGAAAATGATCCTGAATTTAATGAAGAAGACAAGAAACGCTTTCATGAAGATAATTATGTTAAGGCAAGGGCCTTAATGGATAATAGAGAGTTTTTTGACCCTAAGTTTTTTGATTATACACAGAATGAGGCACTTCTTATGAATCCTGCTCATAAACTTTTTCATCAAACAGTGGTGGAAGCGTTGGAAGATGCAGGGTACACACCCGAAAGCGTAAATGGCAAAATAAGCCTGTATGCCGGTGCGGGAGACGATTTTCCCTGGAGAGCCTGGGCAAAATTAAAAAACCGGGAAGAACTGGTAGATACCATGACTCTTAATTTTATAACCAATAAAGATCACATCGCTTCGCTAATAGGGTATAAGCTCAACTTTAACGGCCCCTGTTATACTATAAACACTGCCTGTTCCACATCCTTATCATCAGTACATCTGGCCTGTAGAAGCCTTTTAATGGGAGAGGCCAATCTTGCTGTTGCCGGAGGCATATCTATTATGACCGGAAGAGAAAAAGGATATTTTTATGAAGAAGGATCTATTTATTCAAAAGACGGTCACTGCCGAACCTTCGATAAAGAATCGTCTGGTACCGTTGGTAGTGAAGGTACGGGAGCCGTAGTTCTTAAAAGACTGGCAGATGCCATACAGGACAATGATCATATTCATGCTGTTATTAAAGGTAGTTCTGCTAATAACGACGGGAACCGTAAATTAGGGTATGTAGCTCCCAGTATTCAGGGACAAATGGAATGTATTCGCAGCGCCTTTAAAATAGCGCACGTAGAACCCGAATCTATAGGATACCTCGAAGCTCACGGCACCGGCACCAGGATAGGAGATCCAATAGAGGTAGAAGCCCTCAACACCGCTTTTGCTAATATCAACGGCACCCATAGTTGTGCTCTTGGTTCTGTAAAAACCAATATAGGACATACCGATACTGCTTCCGGTGTTATAGGGCTTATAAAAGCAGTACTGGCATTAAAAAATGAAACCATACCGCCTACACTCCATTTTAATGAGATCAATCCTGAAATTGACCTCAGTGCCGGCCCCTTTTACGTGAACAATACCTTAAAACCCTGGGTAGCCAAAAATGGCACCCCGCTACGGGCAGGTGTAAGCTCCTTTGGTATAGGAGGTACTAATGCCCATGTTATTCTTGAACAGGCACCTGCAAGAAAAAAGAAAGCTTCCTCAACTGCTATACGAAGCCTGCTAATTTCGGCCAGATCTGATACTTCATTACAGGAAACCAAAGCAAAACTAACAGATTTCCTTAAAAAGGAAATAAATATAGATATAGATGCCGTAGCTTATACACTTCAGGTAGGGCGAAAGCACCATGCGTTTCGTGAGCATTTGCCATTTAAAGATTATGAAGACCTTATAGCTAATCTTAAAAATGATGCCTGGCAAAAAGCTGCATGGCCGGTAGAAGAGACTAAAGTAGCATTTCTTTTTCCCGGAAGAACAGAAGCCTTCGTGAATATGGGTAAAGAGCTTTATGAGCACAATCCGGTGTTTAAAGAGCTTATGGATGAAGGGTTTGAACATCTGAAAGCTATTACAAAAAAAGAATATAAAGAACTCCTCTACACAACCGAAGATCAAACGCAGTATTTGCAAACACCCATACTGGCAGACCCTTTATTGGTATTGCTGGAATATGCTTTGGGAACACTGCTTAAAAAAGCCGGCCTTACAACAAGTTACCTTATAGGGCAGGGTACTGGTGAAATTGCGGCCTGTGCGGTAAGTGGTGCCATGAGCTTAGAAACCGCACTTAAACTGGCGGTAAGCCGGGCTGAGTTACTGGAAAAAGAGAATGCAAAAACAGGTTTAAAAGCGGCATTAACAGAAAAAGAAGCTCAAAACTATATAGATAAAACCATTGCCATAGCAGCTGTAAACGGGTCACAACAGGTAGTGTTTTCAGGAAGCAAATCGGCTATTGCCAAATTAAAAATACGTCTTGAAGAAGACGGTATTCCCAGTTCATTACTTCCCAAACATTTTCCAATATACACATCGGTTAAGCCGGAAACACGTAAAAATCTGGCCGAAGAGTGTGATACCTATTCATTTGCCAATACTCAGGAAATTCCGGTATGGTCTTCTGTAACCGGGAAAGAACTTAAACCGGAAGAAATTATGAACGGTGCGTACTGGATAGACAATGAGATAAAAACATCTCAATTGTTTCATTCGGTCAAAACCCTTTTGGAGAAACATAAACATCTGGTTCTTATAGAAATAGGACCCGGTAGTAGCCTCTCAGATGCATTGCTAAGAGAATTCAATCTGTTTGCAGAAGGACAGGAAACCCTGAGTGTTTTGCCGTCTCAGAACAAATCGGTCAATACCCTGCCCCACTTCAATAATACACTGGTTACTTTATGGCAATACGGTGCCAATATACAATGGAAACTATTTTACAAATCAGGTACGCCAGGCAGAATGGCCTTACCTACCTATGCGTTTGAAAAGCACAGATATCCTGTACAACCTGATAATGCATTACGCATGCTGGCCAGTGAGTTTACTGAAAATACAACTGATGCCACTCCCAATGCAATACAGGTATCTGGTCAGGAAGAAACCGTAACTGAAGAAACCGTTTCTATACACCTTAACGGAAATGAAAAAGCTTCTATAGAGAACCAGTTAAAAGAGATATTCATGACATTCCTGAATGTTGAAAATGTGAGTATGGATGATAATTTATGGGATATAGGAGTAGATTCCCTTAACGGAATGTTATTACTTAAAAAGATCAAGACACAATTTGATGTCGATTTACCCCTGCAAAATTTTATGAGTACGGAAACGGTAGGTCAAATAGCCGAGTATCTAAATGAAACACTGGGCATACAAAATGAAAAAGAATTAGAAACGGTAAGAACGATCACGATATGAAAAATGTAGAAAGCTTTTTAAAAGAACTAAAAGGGCATAAAATTGATATTTCCCTTTCAAAAGGAGACCTAAAGGTAACCTTTAAGGAAAATACCCTTACAGATGCTATGGTAAACGAACTGAAAAGTCGTAAAAAAGAGATCATAGATTATCTCACCAAAAAAGCGGTCAGTAATTCAGATCGTATTCCTAAGGCAGAAGAAAGCCCTAACGGGTACCCCCTTACCCCAACACAACGGAGAGCATGGATACTCAATCAATTAGAAGGCTACAACTTTGCCTACAATATGCATGAAACCCTGGTAATTGAAGGTGATTTTGATTTTGCATTGTTTGAGGAGGCATTGCACGACCTCATTGAGAAATACGAAATACTGAGAACCGTATTTAGTGGGGATGATGAAGGTGTACCCAGACAGTTTGTAAAACCGGCAGGAGACATTGGTTTTAAAATGGAGTTTAAAGATATCTCCCATCATGAGAATGCTTTTGAAAACCTGAAAACCATCATTCTTGAAGAAATAAAAGTAGTTTTTGACCTTGAAAAAGGGCCTCTTGTAAAATGTATTGTTTACAAAACAGAACCTAAGAAATGGGTAATTCTTTTTGTACTTCATCACATTGTGGGAGACAGTAAGTCTGTAGGTATTATGAAGCGGGAAGTACTTGTTCTGTACACCGCCAGGAAGCATGGAAGAAACTGGAAAGAAATTAGTGAGCCTCTGCGAATTCAGTACAAAGACTTTGCAGTCTGGAAAGAAAATCTCATAAATAGTGACGCAGTTCGTAAACAACGGGAATACTGGCTTTCCCAATTTGCCGATAAAGTTCCTGTATTAGAGCTTCCTCTGGATCATCCCAGGCCCGTACAAAGAATGGTAAAAGCGGGGCTTTCCCGGTTAACAATAGAAAGCGACTTGCTTAAAGACTTCAAAACATTTTGTGCCAGCCAGCATGCTACGCTTTTCACCGGCATTATGTCTCTTATAAATCTGCTTTTTTACAAATATACAGGGCAAAGAGATATTGTTTTAGGATTTCCGGTGTATGGCAGAGAGTTTAAAGAACTGGAAGATCAAATTGGTTTCTTTGCCGATACACTGGCGCTACGTACGCAATTTGAAGAAGAATTTAGTTTTAGAAAACTACTATCGGGCGTAAGTGAAAAGGCATTCCAGGCCTATGAGAATAGAGATTATCCGTTTGAACAGTTAGTTAACGAATTAAATCCGACAAGAGATTCCAGCCGAACCATCTTTTTTGACGTATTTGTAGTGTTGCAAAATTTCCATACCCAGATAGCCGATAAAAATACAATGGAAGGCTTTACCGCTTATGGTTTTGAAGGGCAGGAAGAACGCTATGCAGCTTTTGACATTGTATTTAATATTACAGAATCACCCGACGGACTGCATTGTACCACTGAGTTCAATCAAAGTATTTTTAATCGTGATACAATAGAAAGAATGTTGAGGCATTTACGTGAGCTTATGCAATCGGTAGTAAAAGATCCCGATGCAAAGTTAAAAGATGTAAATGTATTGCCGGAAACTGAAAAAACACAATTGCTAACCTTTGGAAATGCAAAGAGCGGAAATACCTGGGGATCTTTCCTATTCCCTGAAAAGGGAACCGCTTTTATAGAGAAAAGCATATATCCGCAAAATAAATGGTCGTTAGAAACGCTTCATGAGCTTTCTAACCGTTTTGCCAATTATCTGGTGCAGGAACATAAAATACGTCCCAACACTATCGTTACACTAAGTGCAGAACAAACTGATCTCATGCTTCTGGCCATGATGGGTATTCTCAAGACTGGCGCTGTTTGTTATCCGAATCCCGACTCAGATCGCACGTATTCGGATATACGGGTAAACGATGAACTTGTGTCAGCCTTTATTACGGCAAAAGAAAATTATTCAAATACCTTCAGCCAGTTACCTGAGGGATACAGGCATGTATTACTTCTGGAAAATACAGGTGCGGAAGAGGCCAAAACACCTTTTTTACTAACGGTAAAAGCCTGTTCAGAACTTTTTGAGGAACTGGAGAAAACATATCAAAATACTCCATTGATTGTTGAAAACCTTAAAAAATACGGGTATTCACAAATGGCCCTTGAGCTTCTGTTTGCACTATATAAGGGAAAAGAAATATATTTAGAAAATACAGAGTCTGCTACATATTCTGCAAAAAATAAACTGGATTTCAGTTTGTATTACTTTGGTAATGAAGGAGAAGAAAAAGCTCAATACAAGTTGCTTATAGAGGGAGCCAAATATGCCGATAAGCATGGTTACAATGCCATATGGACTCCGGAAAGACATTTCAACGAGTTTGGAGGGCCTTATCCTAACCCCAGTGTTCTGGGAGCTGCCATTGCCAGTGTTACCCGTAATGTGAGCATACGTGCCGGTAGTGTGGTAGCACCTTTACATCACCCCATTCGTGTTGCTGAAGAATGGTCAGTAGTAGATAACCTTTCCGGAGGACGTGTAATGGTTTGTTTTGCCTCCGGCTGGAATGCCAATGATTTTGTAATTAAGCCCGAAAACTATAAAAACCGAAGAGAGATACTCTTTAAAAACATAGAAGTTATAAGAGAGTTATGGACCGGTGAGAAATTTGTTATGGAAGATGGAGAAGGAGGCACGAAATCAGTCTCCGTATTACCTAAACCCGTTCAAAAAGAACTTCCCTTCTTAATAGCCAGTAGCGGTAATATAGAGACATTTAAGAAAGCCGGTGAAATGGGAGGAGGCGTACTTACCGGTCTTGTAAATTCTACCCTCAGTGACTTAAAAGAAAAAGTAGATGCCTACAGAAAAGCCTATCGTGAAAACGGGCATCCCGAAGGAGAAGATAAAATTGTTCTTATGCTCCATACGTATATCGATGCTACCAGTGAACTCGCAGCCGAAAGAACCGAGAAGCCTTTGTCTGATTATCTGATGCAATCCCTGAAAATGACCGAAAGACACTTTTCTGCTCAAGAGCCGGGACATGTAGGGAAAGAGGTGACACAAAAAGAAGTAGATGAACTTATTAAATATTCTGTTAAAAAATATCGTGAGCATTCCGGATTGATAGGCTCTCAGGAAGAAGGTATGAAAATGCTCGAAAAAGTGAGCAATGCCGGAGTAGATGAGATAGCCTGTCTTATTGATTTTGGGGTAGATTATGATCATACCATAAAAGGTCTGGATCACCTTACACAACTCAAAGATACCTTTAACCAAATGCATCGGTTAGGAGATTCTCCCAACGAGGAAACCCATGTGGATGGAACTTTTGAAAAGATCACAGAATTCCTTTCAGAACAGGCATTTTTACAGGATAGTAATCTTGATGAGCTTTTGAAAAAGCAACATTTGTTTTTAACGACAGAAGATGAGAATCTTCCTGAATTGTTTACCAGGCAGGCCCTTGCCCATCCAGAGGCAATAGCCCTGATAAGTAATGATACATCGTTCACCTACAGGCAGATACATGAACAGTCAAATAAGCTTGCCAATTATCTGTTATCAAATGGGATACGGCATCAGGATATCGTTTCAGTATGCCTTTCCCGTTCTCCACAAATGATTATCGCTTTGTTAGGAGTTATGAAATCAGGAGCCGTTTATATGCCGGTAGATCCTGATAATCCAAAAGAGCGTATCCATTTTATGATACAGGATGCAAAAGCATCTTTAGTACTTACCGAAACAGCTTATCAGGAGTTTTTTGATGAAGAATTGAGGCTGGTACTTACCGGTGGGGGATCTGAAATATACGATACCTATCCTAAAGAAGCACCTAAAGCAAACTTAAAACCCGATGACCTCGCTTATATAATTTATACCTCAGGTTCTACCGGAAACCCAAAAGGCGTTAAGGTAAAACATCGAAGTATTCACTTTTTCATGAGAAACTGTGCGTACCATTTCAATGCCGTAGAGGAAACTGTTTTCCCTTTAATAAGTGCATATACGTTTGATATTTTCTTGTTTGAATTGTTCTACCCCTGGTTGTCGGGAGGTACATCTGTATTAATGACAGGAGATGAAGTGAGAGATATTTCCAATCTTACCGAGTCTCTTAAAAAAGTGAATGCCTTCCACGCAGTACCGGCTCTTATGGAACAAATAATAGAAAACGTAAAACAAAACAATACCAAAGATGAGTATCTGCAACTAAGAGAAGTTTATACCGGTGGGGACAGAGTGCCTACGAAAGTATTGCACGATTTGCGAAAGCTCTTTCCGCATGTGCGTATTCACGTACTTTACGGACCTACCGAAGCTACTGTTTTTGCGTCTCATAAAAGTTATGAACCTCAAACCGCAATTTCCGAAATGAAAGGAAGTATTTTGGGAGCACCCAATTTTGGGGTGGAGATCTATATCATGAAAGAAGGCAGAATATTATGCCCTACCGGAGTAGCAGGTGAAATATGTATTGCAGGTCCCGGAGTGGCTGACGGTTATATAAACCGGGAAGAACTTACTGCCAGCCATTTTATTCCGCATCCGGAGAAAAGTGGTAAACACCTCTACAGAACCGGGGATCTCGGGCGTTGGCTTTCCAATGGCTCCATAGAATTTGTGGGCCGTATGGATGACCAGGTCAAAATAAGAGGGTATCGTGTTGAGCTGGGAGAAATAGAAAAGGCACTGACAGATCTTGATACTATTGCTTCGGCCGTAGTTATTACCCGTGGTGAAGATGAAGGAAGTAAAGAATTGATAGCCTATGTAAAAAGTGATGATCAGTTACAGGTAAAAGATCTCAGGTATGCCCTTACCAAAAAACTTCCCGGATATATGATCCCTGAGAAGTTTATTAAACTGGATACCTTCCCGCTTACCGCTACCGGAAAAGTAGATCGCAAGGCGCTTCCGGAAGTAAAAGGAGCAGACATCAAAACAGGAACCGAGTACCTGGCTCCCAGAAATGAAATGGAGGAGCAACTGGTGCATCTTTGGCAGGAAATATTAAATGTAGAAAAAGTAGGTGTTAGAGATAATTTCTTTGATCTCGGAGGTCATAGTGTGAAAGCTATTAAACTGAGAAATCACCTTTATGCCAAATACAATGTAGAGATCAATTTGCCGGTATTATTCAATAACCCAACCGTAGAAAATCTGGCAAATGAACTCGAAAAAGCACTTTGGGTAAATCAATCTGAAGAAGAAAACGAAGATGTAGATAAGTACAGTATCTAAACATCAACACCCAATAATTCAAAATACATAAAAAACCATGTTGTATGGCTACAGGGAAAATCACGGTGATATGTCACCGTGATTATCTCTGCATGCCGTATGCTGTTTAATCATACCTGTTTTTATGACTGAAAAAACCATTTCTGCACAGGAAGCTGTGACCGTAAATCCTAAAGTGATTTTGGGTGAAGATGTGATGGGATTTTTAAATGAAATTCAGTTAAAATATCCCCAAGCCGTTTCTTTTGCCTCCGGCCGTCCCGATGAGCGATTTTTTGATATTTCCGGATTTCACCAATACCTGCTGGTGTTTGCAGAACATATAGCTCGTATGACTCATGAACCGTTAGACACTGTATTAAGAAGTTTAGGTCAATACAATAAAACCAAAGGTATTATAAGTGAGGCGCTGGTCAAGTTCCTGTCCATTGATGAAAAAATTCATGTACAGCCTAAGGATATATTAGTTACGGTAGGAACCCAGGAAGGGATCGCTATGGTGCTTACAGCCTTATGCGATACTTCAACAGATAGTATTGTGATCGAAGAGCCTACTTATGTGGGAGTTACCCATTTTGCTAGGATCCAGGGGTATGAAATAGTTCCCGTAAAAGTAGGTGCTCGTGGCCTGTGCCTGGAAACCCTTAAGAAGCATCTTGAAAAACAGAGTAGCACCACAAAAACAATAAAACTGGTGTATGTCACACCAGATTATCAAAACCCTACCGGTACGACCATGCCCCTGGAAGAACGCCAGGAATTATTACGCCTCGCCGGGGTATATAACTTTCTGATCGTTGAGGACAATGCCTATGGCGATTTTGGTTATGAACAGGAGAGGCTGCCCGCTTTAAAATCACTGGATACCCAAAAGCGGGTCATTTACCTTAGATCTTTTTCAAAAACCCTTTATCCTTCACTGCGTCTCTCCGTTATGGTAGCCGATCAGGAGGTTGAAGAAAAGGGTCAAAAAACACCCTTGAGTGATATTCTCGCAAGAGTGAAAGGGTATATTACCGTGAATACACCTGCTCTTCTTCAGGCCATGCTGGGAGGCATACTCATTACACATGACTATTCCCTAACTGCTGTTACCCGGGAAAAAGTGATAGCTATGAAAGTGAAAAGAGATGAAGTGGTTAGGCACCTTGAGCATTTTATTGGCCGCCATAAAGAGAGTTGGGCAAAAAATATAACCTGGCAGATCCCGGCAGGTGGCTTTTTCATAACCCTTACCACACCATTTTCAATTGATAAAAAAGATGTGCTGGAATGTGCGGCCAACTATGGAGCCATTTTTACACCGATGTCCTTTTTTCACGCAGACTCCGGAGGAGAACATCAATTGCGGCTTGCTTTCAGTTATGTTTCTGAAAACGACATTCCTTTAGGTATAGAAAAATTATCCGAATTTCTTAAAAATAAAGCATTAACAAGTTAAACAAACAAGTTATGAGAACGAATAACGACATTATGGTATCTGATTTTCTAAAGATAGAATACGACTTTATAGAGTATTATGTTGGCATGGCAAAAATGGTGGCTTACTGGCATGTAAAAGCCTTAGGCTTTAAAGTAGTTGCCTATGCAGGCCCCGAGACGGGTGTTGCTGATAAATGCTCTTATTACATTGAAAAAAATGACATTAAACTGGTTATTACATCAGCATCACAACCCAGTTCCTATAAAATAGTCTCTTTCGTTGATCTTCATGGTAATGGTATAAAAAGACTTGCTATTAAAGTAGATAATGTAAAAGAGTTTTTTAAAAATGCCATGAAAAGCGGTGCCATTCCTATGGAGCATCCCAACGTAGTTTCTGATGAAAACGGTTTCGTAGAAAAAGCGTCCCTTAAAATGTTTGATGATAATGAAATAGTTCTTATTAATTATGATAACTATTCGGGAGATTTTATGCCTGGTTTCAAAAATGTGGAAGATGAGTGGGATTTCCCCAGTGAAGATTCAGCACTCAGAAAAGTAGATCACGTAGCCTGTGCATTGCGCTTAAATGAAATAACACTTTGGGAAAAATACTTTAATGGTATTTTTCAATCAAAAACCGTTGTTGAGTTTGACGAGCGAACTAAAGACGGAGAGAAAAAAATAGGAATGCTTATGAAAGTCTTACAATCACATAATAAACAAATAAATAATGTGCTGGTAGAGCCGGATCACGGTGTGAAAACCCAGGTTCAGTTATTTATCGATCAAAACTACGGGGTGGGTATTCAGCATATTGCATTTGAGTCAGATAATATTTTCAGATCCGTCAAAAACCTTAGGGCCAACGGTGTGAAATTTACCAGTTACCCCGATTCATATTATGATAAACTGGAGAAAAAGTTCCCCAGCCTGGATGTAGAACCGTTGCGAAAATATGGGGTTTTATGCGATGTGCAGGACGATTCGTTACTCTTCCAGATCTTTACAACCCCCATAGGTGACCGGGCTACTTTCTTCTATGAAATTGTACAACGGGTAAATAATTACGATGGTTTTGGACTGGACAATATTCATGCGCTTTTTGAGGCCATGGAAGAAGAGTTTAAAGCAGCCAATAAACTCTAATGGCAGAGATCACTCAAAATAAAGAACTGTTAATTGAAGCCTTAAAAAAGGCCGTTGGGGAAAGGAAAGTGATTACAGAACCTTCCCAAATGCATACCTACTCCAGAGATTGTACCTCAGATGAAGAACAGGTGCCCGATGCTGTATTGCTTCCTTCGAGTGCAGAGGAAGTCTCGGAGATCGTTAAGATATGTAATAAAACCCATACACCTGTTACCGTAAGGGGAGGTGGCACAGGAGTAAGCAAAGGCTCATTGTCATATCGCGGAGGTATTGTACTCTCTACAGAAAAACTCAATCGTATTATCGAGATCAATACAATAGACCGTTTGGCTGTCGTAGAATGTGGTGTTACCACCGCTCATTTTCAGGAGGCTTTGTCAGAACACAGATTGTGTTTTCCTCAAAATATAAGCAGTGCAGCTTCCTGTACCATTGGAGGTAACATTGCCGTATCGAGCGGTAGCCCCAAATCCCTTAAATACGGCCCAACACGCAACTATCTGCTAAACATGGAAGTCGTGCTTCCCGATGGTGAAATTATATGGACAGGAAAAAATATCAGCAAAAATGCCACCGGTTATAACCTTACACAACTTATTGCCGGCAGTGAAGGAAGCCTTGGCATCATTACCAAAGTAGTACTTCAATTGGTAAGCCCTGTGCAAGAGATACTTATCATGGTTCCTTTTGCAGATATTAATCGCCTGTTTGAATGTGTACATTGCTTTTTTAAAGAAGGGCACTCCGCATCCAGTATTGAGTTTATTGATAAAACGGGTTATGAACTTGTCTCAAAGTTTTTGGATAAAAAAATACAGACAGCCAAACCCATTGACGGGGTATTGTGGATGGAATTTGAAGGGAAAGACCGTGATGCCCTTTTAGAAGAAGTAATGCAACTGGGTGAAATGATCGCCCGATATACATCTGAAGAAATTTTTGTGGCACAAACCGCACCCGAGATAAAAGATCTTTGGCTCATGCGTTCCCGCTTGGGAGAAGCAGTTATAAATCATACCTTTTTTAAAGATGTGGACGTGGTCGTACCACGCTCTAAAATACACAAAATGTATGAGGTTCTGGCGGGAGTTACGGCCAGATATTCTTTAAAGTACACAGCACTGGGGCATATAGGCAACGGTAATTTTCACATTAACATATTTCAGGAAAGTAACTACAGTAAAGAGCATTGGGAGGTCAATATTCACAAGAGCGTTGCCGAAATATTTTCAAAAGCCGTGGAGCTCGGTGGTACTCTTTCCGGAGAGCACGGCATTGGCAAGGCACACCTGCCATTTTTACCATTGGTTTTTTCAGAGTACCAGCTACAATTAATGAACAGGATTAAAACGGTGTTTGATAAAAATAACATACTTAATTAAATGAAAACTATTCAAAACCCCATTAACACGGTTAATGACCTTTATAAGAAATTAAAAGAACTCAAGGTTCGTATAAAATTGGTCGATGGAAAATTAGATATTCAGGCTCCAAAAGGAGTGTTAACACCCGAGATCCTCAGTGAGATTCGTCAGCATAAACAGGAAATCATAGCTTTCATTAAAAATTATCAGGATAGCTACCATGAGTACGAGATAATCCCATCGGTAGAAGAACAGGAAAGCTATCCATTATCTTCGTCACAATACAGGTTATGGGTACTGAGTCAGTTTGAGGAAGGTAGTATTTCATATAACATGCCCGGGGTACAAATGTTTGAAAATATAAATCCGGAGTACCTGCAGAAAGCATTTGAAGCTGTTATTAACCGACACGAGATCCTACGAACTATTTTTAAAGAAAATGAAGAAGGAGAAGTACGCCAGTATATCCTGAAACCTGAAGAAGTTTCTTTTACTATTAAAGAACGCGATCTTCGCCGTGAGCCTGAACTGAACTCTACGGTCATGGAAGCAGTTACTACTGCCAGTACGGCACCTTTTCACCTTGGAGAAGGCCCGCTATACAGAGGGTTGTTGCTAAGAGTATCAAACGAGCATTGGTTTTTTGTGTATGTAATGCACCATATTATAAGTGACGGATGGTCTATGGAAGTAATGTTAAGAGAGCTTATGACCTTCTATTCGGCATATGCTCAGGGAGAATCTATAGAACTCCCTCCTTTAAACATACATTATAAAGATTATTCCGTATGGCAACAGGAATTACTTTCTAGCAAAGACTTTAAATCTTCAGAAGCCTATTGGCTTGAACATTTCTCAGGAGAACTACCCATACTGGGTCACTTTGGTGATGCACCAAGACCACCTGTAAAAACATTTAGTGGGGGAAGCCTCACCTACCGAATAGAGAATGCATTTCGTGAAAAACTTATCGATTTTTGTAAGAAAGAGAAAGGTACTTTGTTTATGGGGTTATTTTCCATAGCTTCCGTATTACTCCACAAATATACCAGTCAGGAAGATATGATTATCGGAACACCCATTGCGGGTAGAGAACATCCTGATCTGCAGGATCAAATAGGTTTTTATGTAAATACACTAGCTATAAGGTTAACTCCGGAAAGAGACCTTAGTTTCCGTCAGTTTTTTAAAGAGACTAAAGAAAGTATTTTAGGAGCATACGATCACCAGGAATATCCTTTTGATGCACTGGTAGAACGCCTCGGTCTGGACAGAGATATTAGCCGCAATGCCTTGTTTGATGTGATGGTGGCTTTTCAAAGTGCCATTCCTGGCAATGCGTATTCCAAGCGTATGGATGCATTAAAAGCAACCTATGGAGTAGATAGCGCCTCTAATACAAAGAGCAAATACGATCTTACTTTTGATTTTACCGATTATCACGATATGATAGCACTAAGGCTGGAATATAACAGTGATATTTATTCAGATGCTACAGCCAGTGCCCTTGCAAGACATTTTGTAAATCTTTTAGACTCACTGGTTTCAGCTCCCGATAACTCCATAAAAACTCATGGATACCTAAGTTCTCAGGAAGAATATGAACTTTTGGAAGGGTTTAATAAAACCCGAATACAATACCCTAAAAACAGTACAATTACAGAACTGTTTCGAGTACAGGCAGCCAAACACCCTCATCGTACCGCATTGGTATATGAAGAGCAATCTCTAAGTTATAAAGAACTGGAAGAGGTTTCAAACCGGTTTGCTCACTATTTAACCCGTGATCACTTAGTCAAAGCCGGAGATTTGGTATCAGTACAACTGGAACGAAGTACATGGCAGCTCATTTCAGTTTTGGGAATACTCAAATGTGGAGCCGCCTATGTACCCTTAGATACCGATTATCCGCAGGACCGTATAGACTATATGTTAAAAGACACAAATAGCAGTGTAGTGATCAATGCTGATTTCATTACCGCTTTTGAAACAAAAGAAGATACACTCTCCAATGAGGCTTTCGATACAATCATGGACGCAGAATCACTAGCCTATCTTATGTACACGTCAGGTTCTACAGGTCGCCCTAAAGGAGTAATGGTCACACATCGTAACGTAATACGTCTGGTAAGATCAGCAAACTTCGTTACCCTCACCGGGGAAGAGACCCTGTTGTCTACCGGAGCTTTTTCATTCGATGCTACCACTTTTGAATTTTGGAGTATGCTTCTCAATGGCGGGCGACTGGTATTATGTGATCAGGAACGATTGATGGACAGTACTGCACTTGCTGATTATATTAAAGAACAGGAAGTAGATACCATGTGGTTTACCGCAGGATGGTTACATCAGCTTATTGATGAAGATATCCGTTTATTTTCCGGTTTAAAAACAGTTTTAGGCGGGGGCGACAAGTTATCTCCTTCACACATGCAAAAATTATTGGATGCGTATCCTGATATACAGATCATTAACGGGTACGGACCTACTGAAAATACAACCTTCTCATTAACACATAAAGTAACACAGCCCGTACCTGCTTCAGTTCCCATTGGGAAGCCCATAAGCAACAGTACCGCATATATTCTTGATAAAGATCTCAACCTTTGTGGTATAGGAATACCTGGAGAGATATGTCTGGGAGGCGATGGTATATCCAAAGGGTATTGGAACCAGCCGGAACTTACAGCAGAGAAATTCATCAGGCATCCATACAATGATATGTTATTATACCGTACAGGAGACCTGGGGAGATGGCGCCATGACGGTACTGTAGAGTTTTTAGGAAGAAAAGATGATCAGGTAAAAATTCGCGGGTACCGTATTGAACCCGGAGAAATAGAAAATACACTTGAAAAAATAGAGAATGTACACTCGGTCGCGGTAGTTACCGCAGAGGAGAAAACCTCTGAAAAAGTACTGGTGGCGTATGTGGTATCAAAGAACTTTACCGCCTCAGAATTGAGACAGAAACTTTCAAAAGAACTACCCGACTACATGATACCTTCCTATTTTGTATTTATGGATAGTCTTCCGCTTACTCCCAATGGAAAAGTGGATAGAAAAGCACTGCGGCTTCCCGAAAATATGGAGATGCATGCAGGAACACCTTATGTGGCCCCTCGTAATGAAACAGAAGAAAGGCTAACTGAGCTTTGGAAAGATATTCTTCAAAAAGATAAGATCGGGGTGCATGACCATTTCTTTGAATTGGGAGGGCATAGTCTGAAAGCTACCCGTTTAATTGGGAGGATCCACAGAGACTTTGGTGTCAAATTACAGTTAAGGGAAATATTCACTCATATTACGATAGAAGAGCAGGCGGCATTGCTATTAGAAAAACAGCCGTTACAGTACAATGTTATTCCTAAAGTAGCTGTTCAAAAAGATTATCCTTTATCTTTAACCCAAAGACGTCTTTGGATACTCAGCCAGTTTGAGCAGGCCAATATAGCCTACAATATTCCGGCTTTATATCTTTTTGAAGGAGTATTAGATATTGAGGCCCTTTCCCGTTCTTTAATAACTGTTATTGAAAGGCATGAAAGCCTTCGAACCGTTTTTAAAGAAAATGAAGAGGGAGAAGTACGCCAGGTAATTTACCCTCTGGAAGCATCCGGTTTTGTACTTACAAATGAAGATCTTACTCAATTTGAAAACCCAAAAACCAGATTAAACGAACTGCTCAGAGAAGAACTCACTTCTCCCATAGAACTTTCAAAAGGGCCATTGCTAAAAGCAGGAGTGTATCGAATAGGTTCCGATCAATGGGTTTTTAGTTCAGTAATTCATCATATTATTAGCGATGGCTGGTCCTTGAATGTGCTGGTAAAAGAAGTGTTGCAATGTTATCATGCATATTGTACAGGAACAGAACCTGCATTAAAATCATTACCTATTCAATATAAAGATTTTGCAGCATGGCAGATAGAGGAGTTAAGTGGAGACTCTCTTGCAGAACACAAAGCCTACTGGCTGGATCAGTTTTCGGGAGAGCTCCCAATACTGGATATTTCACGAGGTAAAAAGAGACCCCCTGTAAAAACGTTTAACGGGGATGATTATCTGGTTCAGTTGCCGGGCCATATAAATGAAAAGTTTGAAAAACTGCTCAGAGAAGAAGATAGCAGTCTCTTTATGGGGCTTTTGAGTATAGTGAATATTCTGTTTTATCATTACACTGAGCAGGAAGATATTATTATTGGAAGCCCCGTTGCAGGAAGAGAACATCACCATCTGGAGGACCAGATAGGTTTTTATGTAAATACACTGGCTTTCAGAACACAGTTTGAAAAAACAAATACTTTCCGCGAGATACTTCAGAAAGTTAAAAAAGTAGTACTTCAGGGATATGAGCATCAAATATATCCTTTTGATGATCTGGTGCATGCTCTCGGGCTTCAGAGGGATATGAGCAGGAACCCTTTGTTTGACGTACAGGTAATTGTTCATAAAGGTGAAAATATATCAAAAGAGACTACGGCACCCGAAGGCGGATTAAAAGTATCCCGTTATAAAACAGAGGTGCCACAGTCTGCCGTATTTGATCTGGTACTTAACTTCATGGAAACCCCGGAGGGCCTCTCGGCAGGACTTATCTACAATACTGATATTTTTGAGGCACAGCAAATACAACAAATGGTTGGTCATTTGGTACAACTGTTAGAAAGTGTACTTGAACAGCCTGAAAGTCCTATATGTGATCTGGAGTACATTACCCCGGAAGAAAAGAAATTAGTACTGGAGGACTTCAATTCATTAAAGTTAGACTATGACAGGGATAAGACAGTAGTAGATCTGTTTAAA
>NZ_JBBEWR010000022.1:0-21920 GCF_037646345.1 Ascidiimonas aurantiaca
TGTAGTCATAAATGATACTACAGACCCGGTTCCCGATGTGGCTAATCTGCCCGATGTGACCGCCCAGTGTGAAGTAACCTCTTTAACACCGCCCACAGCTACCGATAATTGCGGGGGTACAGTGATCGTTACCAACGATGCGACCCTTCCTATCACCGCTCAGGGTACTACCGTAGTGACCTGGACGTATGATGACGGCAATGGTAATACGGTGACTCAAAACCAGAATGTAGTTATAAATGATACCACAGGGCCTGCACCCGATGTGGCTAATCTGCCCGATGTGACCGCCCAGTGTGAAGTAACCTCTTTAACACCGCCCACAGCTACCGATAATTGCGGGGGTACAGTGATCGTTACCAACGATGCGACCCTTCCTATCACCGCTCAGGGTACTACCGTAGTGACCTGGACGTATGATGACGGCAATGGTAATACGGTGACTCAAAACCAGAATGTAGTTATAAATGATACCACAGGGCCTGCACCCGATGTGGCTAATCTGCCCGATGTGACCGCCCAGTGTGAAGTAACCTCTTTAACACCGCCCACAGCTACCGATAATTGCGGGGGTACGGTGATCGTTACCAACGATGCGACCCTTCCTATCAATACTCAGGGTACCACTGTAGTGACCTGGACGTATGATGACGGTAACGGGAATACCACTACCCAAACTCAGAATATAGTCATCAATGATACCACAGACCCGGTACCTGACGTAGCCACTCTGCCCGATGTAAATTCCGTATGTGCAGTAACTTCGCTAACCCCCCCTACAGGTACTGACAATTGTGGTGGAGTTGTAATAGTCACTTCTAATGCTGTGCTGCCTATCACTACTCAGGGTACCACTGTAGTGACCTGGACCTATGATGACGGCAATGGTAATACGGTCACTCAAAACCAGAATGTGGTTATTAATGATACCACAGACCCGGTTCCCGATGTGGCTAATCTGCCCGATGTAACCGCACAGTGTGAAGTAAGTTCACTCACTCCTCCCACAGCTACCGATAATTGCGGAGGTACGGTGATCGTGACTTCCGATGCCATTTTACCCATTGTGGCTCAGGGTACTACGGTAGTGACCTGGACCTACGACGATGGCAATGGGAACACCGCTACACAGACCCAGAACGTGGTTATAGCAGATACGACCCGTCCGGTACCCATGTGCCAGAATATTAGTATCACTCTTGATCTTACCGGTAATGCAAGTATTACAGCAGCCAATATTGACATGGGCTCTACTGATAACTGTGGTATTGCCAGTATAAGTATAGATAAAACAGACTTTACATGTGCTGATGTAGGAACAAACTCGGTACTTCTTACCGTAACCGACACCTCTAACAATGCAGCTTCCTGCGTTGCTACAGTAACGGTGAACTCTCCTGAAATAGCAGTGGCAACCAATAGCGGCACCATATGTTCTGAAGGCACATTACAGCTTAATGAAACCAGCGGGCTGGCCACTTCATGGGCCTGGTCAAGTAATGGTGCTGCCATTTTCAGTAATGCGTCTGCGCAGAATCCGGAAGTATCTAATGTTACCGATGGAGAAATATTTACGGTAGTCATCACTTTTGGTACTGACGGGTGTACCAGTACCGCTACCACTACAGCTTCTGTTTTTGCAGTGCCCGATGCTGTCATAACAAACTCCGGACCTATATGTACAGGAAGTGTACTTTCTCTGGAAGAAACGGGAGGCGATGCAGTTTCATGGGCATGGACCTCTAACGGAACAGCCGTTTTTGATAACGCAACCCTTCGAAACCCTACTGCAACCGGAGTAATTGACGGCGAAGAGTTTACCGTTACCATTACCGATGCCAATGGTTGTATTAACACAGAAACGATTACTGTACAGGTAGATCCCGACCTTAGTCCCGGTACAGGCACCAATTTTGAAAGCTGCCGTGTAGATTCGGGTAATTCCCTTGATCTTTTCAGTTTGTTATCGGGGAACGACCCGGGAGGAATCTGGAGTGATGATTCCGGTAGCGGGGCATTAAGCGGGAACGAAATAGATTTTTCACAAATGGCTCCCGGAACCTATGCCTTTACCTATACTGTTAATACAGGTACTAGCTGTAATGAAGCATCGGTTACCGTACAGGTGACCCTGCTGGATGCTATAGTGCCAGACGGAGAAGACACACAGGAGTTTTGTATTTCCGCAAGTCCTACCGTTGCCGATCTGGTAGTGGCAAGTACCGGAGTGGTACGCTGGTATGCCAATGACACCGGTGGTACGGCACTTCCTGAAACCACACCCCTTCAGGACGGGCAGGTATATTATGCAGCCCAGGAAGGCGCCAATGGCTGTGAATCTTTTGAGAGACTGGCAGTGACTGCAAATGTAGAAAGCTGTTCAACGGCTATTACCGGTTTTGACAAACGTGCCTTTTCTCCTAACGGTGATGGTGTGAACGATACCTTCACTATTACAGAATTGCGAAACGAATTTCCAAATTTCACTATGGAGATCTATAACCGTCATGGGATGGTTGTCTATAAAGGAAATGCACAAACACCCGATTGGGACGGCCGTTCCAATCAGGAAGGCACCCTGGGAAGCGATATCCTGCCTAACGGAGTATATTATTTCGTAGTTGAATTTGGTGATCGCGAAACCCCTGCATTTCAAGGCATTGTGTACCTTAATCGATAATTGTGAAACTAGCTATTATAAAAAACATAAACATCCACAGATTGAAACATTTATATGTATTTTCCATAATCTTGCTTTTTACAGTCACTATAGCAAGATCGCAGCAAGACCCCCAATACACTCAGTATTTGTACAACCCGAATATTGTTAATCCTGCCCATACATACGGAGAAGTAGGTCTCCTTAATGCCGGATTGCTTTACAGGGCGCAATGGGTTGGCGTTGAAGGTGCCCCCGATACTTTTAATGTATTTGGCCACATACCTCTTGATGAGAAAATTCAGGTGGGATTATCGCTGGTTCGTGACGATATAGGCGCCGGAGCTTTGGTTGAAGATAATCTCTATGCTGATTTTGCCTATGTATTACAACTGAGTAGGCAAAGTAAACTCTCACTGGGTTTAAAGGCAGGGTTTACCTTCTTCAATGCAAACTTCAATGATTTTGCTTTTGATGACCAGACCATAGACCCTGCATTTAATGAGAATATTAGTGAAGTATTCCCTAATATTGGTGTAGGAGCACATTTTTTTACCGGCAATTTCTTCGCAGGCTTCTCGGCATTAAACCTTTTAAATGCCAAACACCTGGATCAGCAAGATGGCCTTGTGAACAGAGGAAGAGAAGAAGTACATTACTATCTTACCTCGGGCTATACTTTTGAAATAACGCCCGGACAGTTTTCCTTAAAACCTTCTGTCCTTGCAAGGGCAGTAGCCGGGGCGCCTTTAATTTTCGATTTTAATATGAATGCCATTATTTACGAGAGGCTGGAACTGGGTATAGGATACCGTACCAGTGAATCGGTAGTTGGTATGTTTAACTTCAGGCTCACTCCCCGTTTCAGAATAGGGTATGCGTATGACCGTACTTTAAACAACCTGGGTAACTTTGGTTCAGGTTCTCATGAGGTCTTTGTTTTGTTTGATGTTGATTTTACCGGAAGAAACCCCGTAACACCTTTTTAGATATAAAGGGTATAAAGTAAATGAAATGAGGGCTCGTTTTGCGAGCCCTCATTTTTAGAAAACATTTAGGAGACGTTTTGCAGGAGTAACAGAACGGAATAACCATCTATCTGTATTTTATAGCAAAAACAAATATCATTTACAAAAAAGAGCGAAAAACACGGAGCAAGTAACAGTCAAAAAGAAGTTAAAGGGCTAATATTCTATCTGTTCTTCCTGAAAAAAGGAAGTTTTACCGGGTATATACAATTTTGTGACCTAAAATGTGTTATACATACAATAAAATTTTATAATTTTACCGCGTAATGGCCTCAAATTTAAATAAAAAACTGCTTATTCCTGCGGTAGTGTTGTTCTCTGTTGGCGCTTATGCTCAAGGAGGACCATTCCCTCCCGGAGATCCCGTTCCTATTACAGAGGGACTGTTATTGCTAATGGCAGGGGGTTTGTTATACGGTGCCGGCAAGAAGCTTAGAAAATAATATTATTCCCTAAGGCTGTTAAGCCTGGCCACATATTTCCCTATCACATCAAATTCCAGATTAACTACAGACCCTATTTTATAATTTTTAAAATTGGTATGCTTATACGTATAAGGTATAATGGCTACACTGAAATGATCTTTACCGGAATTTACTACCGTTAAACTGGTACCATCAATAGTTATAGATCCTTTTTCAATAGTAATATTACCTTTTGAAGTGTCATATTCAAATGTAAAGAACCAGCTTCCGTCTGCTTCTTCTATATGGGTGCAGGTCCCGGTTTGGTCCACATGGCCCTGAACTATGTGACCGTCAAGCCGGTCCCCCAGTTTCATGGCTCTTTCCAGATTTACGGTATCGCCTTGCTTCAGAAGCCGTAAGTTTGTTTTGTCCAGGGTTTCTTTAATGGCGGTTACGGTGTATGAAGTATCATCGAGAGCCACAACTGTTAAGCACACCCCGTTATGGGCTACACTCTGATCTATTTTCAATTCCGGAGCAAGCGTGCTCCCAACAGTAATGTGCAGATTTTCTTTTTCGGGAAGCAACGCTTCTACAGTGCCCGTATCTTCAATAATACCTGTAAACATATTAATATGTATTATTTAGTTAATTTTGTAGCCAAAGGTAGAAATAAAAGATAGCATTGTATGAGAGCAGATGGCAATATTAGAGTAGGAGTGTCCGTAGGTGACCTGAATGGTATTGGCTGTGAGGTCATACTCAAAACATTTGAGGACACACGAATGCTTGATTTTTGTACACCGGTGATCTTTGCATCTACCAAAACGATCTCTTTTCAGAGAAAACATCTTAAAATAGCTGTGAATTACACGGGTATAGATGACGCTTCTAACAGTATAGAGGGAAAAATAAATGTGGTAAACACATGGAAAGAAACACCTGCCGTAGATTTTGGCATGCAAACAAAAGACGGAGGTAAATATGCGTTACTCTCGCTACAGGCAGCCGTAGAAGCGCTTAAAAACGGTGAAATAGATGTACTGGTCACTGCGCCTATTAACAAACACAACATTCAATCTGATAATTTTACTTTTCCGGGCCATACTGATTATTTGTCTAAAGAGCTGGGAGGTGAGGCCCTTATGTTTATGGTAACCGATACTCTTAAGGTGGGGTTGCTCACCGATCATGTAGCGGTGAAAGACGTAAGTACACATATAACGGAAGAACGCATTACAGATAAGGCAAAAAAGATGTACGATTCACTGGTTAAGGATTTTCGTGTAATAAAACCCAAAATAGCCGTATTGGGTATTAATCCGCATAGTGGCGACCAGGGCATTATAGGGACCGAGGATGATGAAATTCTTAAACCGACGCTTCAAAAAATTCAGGAAACCGGTAAACTGGTGTATGGGCCCTACTCGGCAGATAGCTTTTTCGGGTCTGAAGCATACCAAAATTTTGATGCTGTTCTGGCTGCTTATCACGACCAGGGTTTAATCCCTTTCAAGACCCTTTCTTTTGGCCAGGGAGTAAACTATACTGCAGGCCTTACTAAGGTACGAACATCGCCTGATCACGGTACTGCATATGAGATTGCCGGCCAGGGTAAGGCAGACCATCGCTCATTCAGAGAAGCGGTTTTTATGGCACTTCGTATTTTCAAAAATCGAAATGAGTATGAAAAACTCTCTGCAAACTCCCTCAAAAAACAATCCTCCAAATTATAAACAAAAAAATGTTTATAACTATACGCAATTGATAAAAATTCTTATCTTTGCACCCGCCTTTGTCCAAGCAGACAGGCACTTAACGTAGTAATACCATGAAGAAGTTAAAGGAGTACAGTATTCCTTTTGCGGGCCTAAAACTGGGACAACACCAGTTTAATTATGAAATAGGTAAAGCGTTCTTTGAAGATTTTAACTTTGATGAGTTTAATGATGCTTCTGTTCAGGTACAGGTACTTCTGGATAAAAAAAGTACGCTGCTTGAACTGGAGTTCAAAGCATCGGGAACCGTAAATATTCCCTGCGATATCTCAAGCGAGCCTTATGACCAGAAGATTACATCGTCCCTGCATCTGGTAGTTAAGTTCGGAGAGGAATACAATGATGAGAATGAAGAAATCCTGATTATTCCTCACGGAGAACACCAGATACAGATTGCCCAGTATATTTACGAGATGATCATACTGGCAGTACCGGCAAAAAGAGTGCATCCGGGAATTAAAGACGGTACATTAGATTCAGAGATAGTTAAAAAACTGAAAGAACTACAACCCAAAGAGGAAAATAATAACGATACAAAAACTGATCCCAGGTGGGATTCATTAAGAAAACTATTAACGGATAAATAAGAATTAAAATGGCACATCCTAAAAGAAAAATATCAAAGACCCGAAGAGATAAAAGAAGGACGCATTATAAAGCTACCGCTCCGCAAATAGCAGTAGATCCCACCACCGGAGAATCTCATTTATACCACAGAGCACACTGGCACGAAGGGAAACTGTACTACAGAGGGCAGGTTCTTGTTGACAAAACAAATGAAAATGCGGCCTAAGTAAATTCTTATAATAGTTAAAACTCTCACGCCGGTGAGAGTTTTTTTATTTAAAAATTTCCTTAAAAGTCAAAAACGCGTTATTTTGCACCGTTGAAATTAAAAAATTAGTAATTTCATAAGATTTTTGTGTGGTTTTTACTTTTTAGGCAAAAACAAAACTGAATATGAGTAAAATAACAGCAGCTATTACCGCTGTAGGAGCGTACGTACCCGATTTCGTGCTTTCGAATAAAGTTTTGGAAACTATGGTTGATACCTCCGATGAATGGATCACCACACGCACAGGAATTAAGGAGAGACGTATTCTTAAAGAAGAGGGCAAAGGCACTTCCTATCTGGCCATTAAAGCAGCACAGGATCTTATTGAAAAAAGAGGGCTGGATCCTCTTGAGATAGATCTGGTACTTGTGGCATCGGCTACGCCCGATATGCCGGTAGCAGCCACTTCTACCTACGTGGCAACTCAAATTGGTGCTACCAATGCTTTTTCTTTTGACCTTCAGGCTGCCTGTTCCAGTTTTTTATATGGTATGTCAACGGCAGCCAGTTTTATAGAATCTGGTAAATACAAAAAAATACTGCTTATAGGCGCCGATAAAATGTCGTCTATTATTGATTATACTGATCGTACCACCTGTATTATTTTTGGAGATGGTGGCGGGGCAGTACTTTTTGAACCCAATACAGAAGGGTTAGGGATGCAGGATGAATTTCTGCGAACCGACGGTGCCGGACGCGAGTTCCTTAAAATAGAAGCCGGAGGCTCTATACTACCCGCTTCTGAAGAAACGGTAAAAAACAAACAGCACTATGTTTTTCAGGATGGAAAAAACGTTTTTAGATTTGCCGTTTCCAATATGGCAGAGGTTTCCGAAAAAATTATGCAGCGTAACCACCTCACCAAAGAAGAGGTACAATGGCTGGTACCACACCAGGCCAATATGAGAATAATAAATGCTACCTCACATAGAATGGGGCTTGACGATTCAAAAGTCATGATCAATATTCATAAATACGGCAATACCACTTCAGCTACCATACCTTTGTTGTTGCACGATTATGAAAGCAAGTTAAAAAAAGGAGATAATCTCATTTTTGCAGCCTTCGGAGGAGGATTTACCTGGGGGGCCATTTATCTTAAATGGGCTTATAACACTAAAAACTAATCTATCAAAACCTTTATCATGGATTTAAAAGATATTCAAAACCTTATCAGATTTGTCGCAAAATCCGGTGCAAGCGAAGTGAGTCTGGAAATGGATGATGTGAAGATAACCATTAAAACCGGATCAGATGAAGCCAGGCAGGAAACGGCCTTTGTGCAACAGATCCCGGTTTCTGCGGCAATGCCGCCTGCCCAGCCGCTACAGGCCCAGTCACCTGCAACTGCGGCAGCACCTGCCCCGGCTGCAGAAGAAAGTAAAGCAGACGATGATAGCAAATATACTATAGTGAAATCTCCTATTATAGGTACTTTTTACAGAAAACCGGCTCCAGACAAACCTCCTTTTGTAGAGGTAGGAAAAACCATTGCTGTTGGAGATGTCCTTTGCGTGATCGAAGCTATGAAATTGTTTAATGAAATAGAATCGGAAATTTCCGGAAAGATTGTTAAGGTACTAGTTGACGATTCTTCTCCGGTAGAGTTTGACCAACCTTTATTCCTGGTAGATCCCTCATAAAATGATCTGTTTTAACTGATACCATATCAGGACAACAGATTAAGTATAATTTGAAACTTCAAAAAATATGTTCAAGAAGATACTGATTGCAAACAGAGGTGAGATTGCTTTACGGGTTATCAGGACTTGCCGGGAAATGGGTATAAAAACAGTAGCGGTCTATTCAACAGCCGATACTGAAAGTCTGCATGTACGTTTTGCAGACGAGGCCGTTTGTATAGGCCCCCCTCCAAGCAAAGACTCCTACCTTAAAATACCGAATATCATAGCAGCGGCAGAGATTACCAATGCCGATGCCATTCATCCCGGTTACGGATTTTTATCAGAGAACGCCAAATTCTCTAAAATATGTGCCGAGCACGATATTAAATTTATAGGAGCTTCTGCAGAGCAAATAGAACGTATGGGTGATAAGGCTACCGCCAAGGCTACCATGAAAGAAGCTGGCGTACCTACCATACCCGGTTCAGAAGGTTTACTCAAATCGTATGAAGAGGCCAAACAACTCGCTAAAGAAATGGGTTACCCCATTATGTTAAAAGCTACAGCCGGGGGTGGCGGTAAAGGAATGCGGGCCGTATGGAAAGAAGAAGATCTTAAAAAAGCATTAGAGAGTGCCCAACAGGAAGCCGGAGCCGCTTTTGGTAACGATGGGATGTATATGGAAAAGCTTATTGAAGAGCCACGCCATATTGAGATACAAATAGTTGGAGACCAGTTTGGAAAAGCCTGCCATCTTTCTGAAAGAGACTGTTCTATACAAAGAAGGCACCAAAAGCTTACCGAAGAGACCCCTTCTCCCTTTATGACCGATAAATTGCGGGAGCAGATGGGTGAGGCCGCCGTAAAAGCAGCCGAATATATAAGTTATGAAGGTGCCGGTACGGTAGAGTTCCTGGTAGATAAACATCGCAATTTCTACTTTATGGAAATGAATACCCGTATTCAGGTAGAGCACCCTATTACCGAACAGGTAATTGATTACGATCTGATAAGAGAACAAATACTGGTGGCTGCCGGGGTGCCTATCTCGGGAAAGAACTATACACCCAAGCTACATTCCATAGAGTGCCGTATTAATGCCGAAGATCCTTACAATGACTTCAGGCCGTCTCCGGGAGTAATCACTACGCTGCATGCGCCGGGAGGTCATGGGGTAAGGCTGGATACCCATGTATATAGCGGGTACACCATACCTCCTAATTACGATTCTATGATCGCCAAACTCATTACCACTGCCCAAACCCGTGAAGAAGCAATCAATAAAATGAAGCGGGCGCTGGATGAATTTGTGATAGAAGGTATAAAGACCACGATCCCCTTTCACCGGCAGTTGATGGATCATCCTGATTATGTAGCCGGTAATTATACTACCAAATTCATGGAAGATTTTAAAATGGAACCTCCAAAAGAAAATTAATACTATAGCCCCGCCACCTGGCGGGGCTTTTTTATACACGTTCCTGTCTGCCGCAATAGCTATATTTGTATCTTTAGTTCAAAGCGTTATTTAGTATATGGATCTTAGCTACTGGGAAATCAAACACTGGTTAAAAGGAGTAGATTATACGGTTGTGGGAAGCGGTATCACCGGCCTTAACTGTGCGTTAAAGTTAAGAGAAAATAACCCACATGCACATATATTGGTTTTAGAAAAAGGTGTATTACCCCAGGGAGCCAGCACTAAAAATGCCGGATTTGCCTGTTTTGGGAGCCTTTCTGAATTACTGGACGATCTTAAGAACCAGCCCGAAGAAGCGGTGGTCTCCCTTGTAAAAAAACGAATAGAGGGCCTGGAAGTATTAAAAAAGCGCGTAGGCACCCGGGCAATGGATTTTCGTATGTACGGAGGGCACGAAGTGTTTCCTGAGGAAGATGAGGCCTTTTTTGAAGAGTGCCACTCCCGCATGCACAGTGTAAACCAATTGCTGAGGCCCCTGCTGGGAGAAACCGTTTTTACAGTAAAACCCAATACATTCAAACTCGCAAAGGTACACCCGTATTACATTTCCAACTCGCTCGAAGGGCAGATAGATACCGGTAAAATGATGCGTGAACTTCTTTACAAAGCCAGTACTGCCCGTATTCCTGTTTTAAATGCTACCCGCGTGAAGGCTTTCTCAGACAATGTGGGAGGGGTACATATAGAAACAGATCACTTTACCTTTAAAACCAGAAAACTTTGTATTGCCACTAATGGGTTTGCTTCACACCTGGGGATTGCAAAGGTAGCACCTGCCCGGGCGCAGGTACTTATAACAAAACCGGTTAAAAAACTACCCATACAGGGCACATTTCATATGGATAGGGGTTTTTATTATTTTCGCGATATTGACGGGTGCGTATTGCTGGGCGGAGGCAGGAACCTGGATATGGATACCGAAAATACCGATGTGTTTGGGCAAACCCCATTAATACAAAACAAGTTAAAAGAGTTATTGTCCCGGGTAATCTTACCCGATACGCCTTTTGAAATAGCGCAGCAGTGGAGTGGTATTATGGGGGTAGGCAGTGAAAAGACGCCCATTGTCAAACAGCTTTCAGAACACGTTTTTTGTGGCGTACGTCTGGGGGGTATGGGGGTAGCTATAGGGAGCCTGGTAGGAGAAGAACTCGCTACGCTGGCTATGCAATAAGACAGGCATGAAAAAAGTTTTTCATTTTTTGTTCCGGCTTTTACTAAAAGCGATGATTTTTTCAGTGTTGCTGGTACTGTTTTTTAAATGGGTACCTGTACCGGTAACGCCGCTTATGGTGATACGTGGGGTAAGCAATTACCAGGATAACAAGACTTTTGGCTGGAAACACCAATGGGTTTCAATTAAAGAGATATCGCCTCACCTTCAAAAAGCAGTAATTTGCAGTGAGGACCAGCGTTTTATCGAGCACAACGGTTTTGATCTCGAAGCTATTGAAAAGGCTCTGGAACATAACAAAACCCACCAGAGGCTGCGCGGGGCAAGCACGATAAGCCAGCAAACGGCAAAAAATATTTTCTTATGGCCCGGCAGGAGCTGGATACGCAAAGGCCTGGAAGCCTGGTTTACGTTTTTAATTGAGCTGTTGTGGTCTAAAGAACGTATTCTGGAAGTTTACCTCAACAGTATAGAAATGGGAAATGGTGTTTACGGGGCCGAGGCAGCAGCAAAATACTGGTTTGGTAAATCTGCCGCGCGGCTGAGCATGGATGAGGCAGCCGCTTTGGCGGCTATTTTACCCAATCCCCTGAAATATAAGGCGAATCCGCCAACGGCATACATTGCCCGCAGAAAAGCATGGATCGTCAGGCAGATGTACTATTTTGGCCCGCTAAAATTTGATGCACATAAAGATAAAACCAGACAAAAAGACAAATAGGTTTCGGGTACCGGCACAGGTAAAAAATACCTTATTCCGCCGGTATGGTCATCCTTTTTTGCACGGCGTTTTTTTTAGCATCCAGGAGTACTTTACTTTGAGAGGAAAGTGCCGAATGGTGTTCAAAAAATACAGGCATATCCTGAAAATGCCCCTCTATAAGCCAGTGTTTTCCTTTAAAAAAAGACGTAATAACAGTTACTTCAAGGGGCCCGTGACGGGTAACCTGTAATTCATGTGCATAAATGAGGATGTCCCGGGGCAGAACGTTGGGAAAAAATAGCTGAGAAGGAAGCCTGTTGGTTTCTCCAAACAGGGATGCCACATAGTGGCCGGGGGGATCTTCGTATAAGTTTTGAGGAGTGCCCTGTGCAGTGATATGACCCTCTTCCAGAACAATTATATGGTCTGCAAATGCCAGAGCATCTTCTATATCATGTGAAGCCACCAGGCAACTTATCTCTTTGTTTTTTAAATAGGTAAACAGGTTGCGGCGAAGGGAATTTTTACGAAAGTGATCTACATGGCTAAAGGGCTCGTCCAGCAAAAGCACTTCGGGCTCGTTGGCCAGGGCCCTGGCTAATGCCACCCGCTGTTGTTGTCCGCCACTCAGGTAGCGTACATCTGTTCCTGCATAGGGAAGCAGCCCCATGAGATCCAGGAGTTCTGTACTGCGTTGCATTTTTTGTTCCGGATAAAAATTAGAAAGGTACTTACCTACATTGGCCCGGGCAGACAGGAAAGGCATAAGGTCAAAATCCTGTGCCACGTATTTCATAAAATCCTCTCCGGGCACCAGGTGATGATCCGGGCCCAGTAAACGTTCGTTCTTATAGGTAATCTGCCCTTTTTCTGCAGTTAGCAGCCCGTAAATAAGCCTCAGTAAAGTGCTTTTACCACAACCGCTGGCCCCAATTACAGAGACGTGCGAGCCTTTGGGTACTGAAAATGAAATATCGTGTAAAACGGGCTTTTCATTATAGGCAAAAGAGATGTTCTGTATTTTTAGCATGTGGCAGGATCACTTTGTACAAAGATACAGGATGCGCGGAAAGCAGCATAGAAAAAGCCGCTCTGTTGAGCGGCTTTCAGGATATGTTATACGGTTTGGGTAACTTTTAGCCTTTTATTTTATTGAGAACTGCCTTGTTGGGGAGTTCTTCAAAGCCCATATTAAACAGGGTAAACCCAAAAATATCTACTTGCTCGTCAATGATCATTTCGGTAGGTTTTCCGGCACCGTGTCCGGCTTTGGTCTCAATACGTATTAAGGTGGGGTTACTACCGGCCTGTTTGTCTTGTAATTCGGCGGCAAACTTAAAGCTGTGAGCGGGCACTACCCGGTCATCATGGTCTCCTGTAGTTACCAGGGTAGCAGGGTAGGCAGTACCTTCTTTTACATTGTGAACGGGCGAATAGCCTTTGAGGTATTCAAACATTTCTTTGTTGTCTTCAGAGGTACCGTAATCATAGGCCCATCCGGCTCCGGCGGTAAAGGTATGGTAACGAAGCATATCCATCACACCTACGGCAGGAAGTGCTACTTTCATAAGGTCGGGACGCTGGGTCATGGTGGCCCCTACAAGTAAACCTCCGTTAGAGCCTCCTCTTATGGCCAGATAATCGGGAGAGGTGTAGTTGTTTTCTATAAGGTATTCGGCAGCGGCAATAAAATCGTCAAATACGTTTTGCTTTTGCAGTTTGGTACCGGCTACGTGCCATTTTTTACCGTATTCTCCTCCTCCTCGAAGATTGGGAACGGCATAAATACCTCCCTGTTCCATCCATACGGCATTGGAGATACTGAAAGATGGTGTAAGGCTTATGTTGAACCCGCCGTATCCGTACAGCAGGGTCGGGTTCTTACCGTTAAGCTCCAGGCCTTTTTTATGAGTGATGATCATAGGTACTTTAGTACCGTCTTTAGAGGTATAAAACACTTGCTTTGACTCGTAATTATCTGAATTGAAATCAATATTAGGACTCCAGTAAAGTTCAGAAGTACCTGTTTCTACATTGTATTTGTAGCTGGAGGTAGGGGTGTTGTAATTGGTAAAAAAGTAATATAGTTCCTTTTCTTCTTTTTTTCCGCCAAAACCTCCGGCAGAGCCTACTCCGGGCAGCTTTACTTCACGTACCAGGTTGCCGTCATAATCGTATTGTTTGATCTTTGAAATGGCATCTACCATATATTCGGCAAAGAAATAACCGCCTCCGGTGCTGGGGGTAAGTACATGTTCGGTCTCGGGAATAAAATCTACCCAGTTATCGGGGGTGGGGTTGGCCGCATCAACGGTAACGATGCGTCGGTTAGGCGCGTTGAGGTCAGTAACGATATACAGTTTACTTCCCTCGTTTTCAATAACGTAAGAAGAGGTGTTGTCTTCTCCCAGAATAGTTACTAAGGGGGCATTTTCTTTACCGAGTTCTTTAATGAACAGTTTACCTCCGTATGTAGAGGTGCGGGCGCTAATAATAAGGTAACGTTCATCTTCGGTAACACCACCTCCTACATAGCGGTGTTTTTCTGCATCGGTACCGCCAAAAATAAGTTCGTCATCTGCCTGGGGGGTACCCAGTTTGTGATAGTATAATTTATGCTGATCTGTTTTAGCCGAAAGTTCACTGCCTTCGGGTTTGTCATAACTGGAATAATAAAAACCTTCATTCCCTTTCCAGGAGACTCCGCTAAACTTAATATCTACGAGAGTATCTTCTACCATTTCCCGGGTTTCGGCATCGATAACGATTATTTTTCTCCAGTCACTCCCGCCTTCAGAAATAGAGTACGCGGCCAGGGAACCGTCTTTTGAGAAACTAAGACCGGCCAGAGAGGTGGTACCGTCTTTTGAAAAGGTATTGGGATCCAGGAATACTTCTTCTGCACCATCGCCTTTTTTACGATAGATAACAGACTGGTTTTGCAGCCCTGAATTTTTGGAGTAATAGGTAAAATCTCCTTCTTTAAAGGGCGACCCTATTTTTTCATAGTTCCAGAGTTGGGTAAGGCGCTCTTTGAGTTCTTTTCGGAAAGGGATTTTTTCCAGATAGCCAAAGGTAGCTTCATTTTGTTTTTTTACCCAGGTCTCGGTTTCGGCAGAGCGGTCATCCTCCAGCCAGCGATACGGGTCTTTTACCTGAGTACCGAAATAATCAGTAACAGTATCTACCTTTTTTGTTTCGGGATAATTCACAGCAATGGTATTTTGTGTCGATTCTTTTTTACAGGCAAAAAGAGAAAGGATTGCCATGGTGGTTATTGATAATTTTTTCATTGTGAGAAAATGATTAGTTGGGTACCAAACTTAGAACAAAAAAAACGCCTTGCTTTCATTGTGAGAAGCTTTTAACAATTTTTTTAGAATTTTTAACGCTTTCATTCAAAATATGTTAAGCCGGGCTTACTGTATTTTTGAGTAATTGTTCTTGAAAAAGATGTTCGGCTATTTGTACGGCATTGGTGGCAGCTCCCTTACGAAGGTTGTCTGCAACGATCCACATATTAAGTGTATTAGGTTGAGAGTGGTCCCTGCGAAGCCTTCCTACAAACACATCGTCTTTCCCTTCGGCATAAATGGGCATGGGATAGGTATGTACATCGGGATTGTCCTGTAGTGTGATTCCCGGAGTGTCATTGAGCAGGGCGCGTATTGCGGCAAGGTCAAAGTCGGAGGCAAATTCAACATTTACTGATTCACTGTGCCCGCCTACTACCGGAATGCGAATGGCGGTAGCCGTTACGGCAATAGAAGGGTCTTGAAGTATTTTTTGGGTTTCACGTACCAGTTTCATTTCTTCTTTAGTATATCCGTTCTCTTCAAAAACATCGCATTGGGGAAGAGCATTGCGGTGAATGGGATACGGATAGGCCATTTCCCCCTGCTCGCCTTTATATTCATTTTCCAGTTGCCGTACGGCTTTTATTCCGGTTCCTGTAATAGACTGATAGGTAGAGACCACAATACGTTTTATACGGTACACTTTATGAAGCGGCGCCAGTGCCATTACCATTTGAATGGTAGAACAGTTGGGGTTGGCAATAATGCGATCGTCTGCCGTGAGCAGATGTGCGTTTATTTCAGGCACGATCAGTTTTTTGTCGGGATCCATACGCCATGCCGAGCTATTGTCTATAACTGTGGTACCGACTTCTGCAAATTTTGGGGCCCAGATTTTAGACGTTTGCCCGCCGGCAGAGAAAAGAGCGATATCGGGCCGTAAAGCTAAAGCCTGTTCCAGACTTTTAATAGTGTGTGTTTTTCCGTTAAATACAATGTGCTTTCCTACCGATCGTTCGGAAGCTACGGGAATAAACTCTGTTATCTCAAAATTTCGTTCTGCAAGTACTTTTAGCATTACCTCGCCCACCATACCGGTGGCACCTACTACTGCAACTTTCATAGTAAATAATTTATAATGGGCAAAAATACGTAATAAGACGTTGGGTACAAACCACTCCTTACCATTTGTTACACAATCAACAAAAAGGGATACAAACCGGTAGTTTTAAAAACAGATATATCCCATTCCTTTCTATAAATGTAAGAAGCGTTACCTGGTATTTTCTATATGATACTGTACACCTAATATTATACGCTTTGGTACTCCACAGGCAATTATTCATACTCTATAAATGTTAAAATTTTAAGGATTTCAAAAAAAGAGATGTGTGATAAACTACTGTTAATGAATATTTTAGTAGTATTTATGGACTTTAGCAACTAAAAAAATCGCTCGTAAATTTATGATTTCGTTATGAAAATACCGTTTTAGCGCGTATCTTTATCAGAAAATAAAACGGTTTTATGCCTTCAATACGCTATAAAAACCGTATTAAAAATCTAAAAAAAACAGCCTATGTATCAACTTTACATCACATAATTTTTTGTGTTGCGTTGTCTTTGTAACGCACTTGTATTTTTCTCTCCCCCTCCTATCCAAACCCTTAAACAGTTAAAGATATGTTTACTTTTTCACGGGCTGCTTTGATGTGGCCGTTCCTTGTGTGTCTATTATACATCATGCCTCTGGGTGTGTTTGCGCAGGATTTTACTGCAGATTATCTGACACATCATACAGAGTACATTCCGGTAACTCCCAATGCGGCTACTTTTACCGTATATGGCACTACCCCGGTGAATCACGCCACGGGGGTACCCCAAATCAACATTCCTTTATTTACTATTGAGGAGGACGGGCTTACCCTTCCTATTTCACTTTCGTACCATGCTTCGGGGATACGGGTTGACCAGCTTTCGGGGCCTGTGGGCCTGGGCTGGACCCTTAATGCCGGCGGGGGTGTTTTTCGTCAGGTCAATGACCGGGCCGATGAGATTGGCTGGTTAGATAGTCAGGCAAAAGGTTTTATTACTCCCAACTGGGTCACCAACAACCCTTTAAGTGATTCGGGTACGCAGGATCTGCTGACTTTTTACGATGCCGATGATGATTTTATTCCGGATGATTTTAATTACCATGCAAACGGACTCTCGGGCAGTTTTATTTTAAGTGAGAACGGGGAGGTGCTTCAGGAAATGGAGAGTTCCGAACGTATCTGGAGGCATCAGGATGTAGGGCAGAGTATGAACTTCACCCTGAAAGACGGAAGGGGCAACAGCTATTATTTTGGCAATGTAAAAGAGGCCAATAATACAACAGCTACCAGCGGAGGGAGTTCAATGAGTTACGACAGTCACGTTACCGGGTGGATGTTAGACCGGGTAGTTACGCGCAATAACCGCCAGATTAATTTTAGCTATCAAAGCTATTTACAAAACTATATCATACAACAGGTATCCAGCAGTATTGCATATGCACCAAAGTGTCCTACCACCGTTTTGACCGGTAGTTTGGTGGCATGCGGTTGCCTGGGCGAGAGCCAGGACGGTTCAGGTTTTGGCACCGAGCTCACCCATACATCTATGGGGCATAATCCCGTGAACCAGCTAGTCACCCAGATCGAATCTTCCACCGTACGGGTTACCTTTACCTATGCAGATGATGCCACCCTTTCTACCTGGCAGCGCAAACTTACCCGGGTTACCATTTTAGACAAGCTGGCCAACAAGACCAAATATTTTGATTTTACCTATGGCAAATATGGGGGTGACCCTCGTTTGCGGCTCGACCAGGTGCAGGAAACCGGTTTTGACGGTACCGTACGGCCCCCATACCGTTTTTATTACGAAGCCGGGAACCTGCCTCCCAAAGGGAGTAAGGCCAAAGACCACGCCGGTTATTATAACGGGGCGCACAACAATTCTACTTTAATACCCTTTTCCCTTCCTGCCAGTACCATACTTAATAATTACTATACCAGTTTATTAGCCAACCGGCAATTTAATGACACGTATTTACAAAGGGGCGTACTTAACCGTATTGATTATCCTACCGGGGGCCATACGCGTTTTACCTATGAGGCCAATGCAGTACCTTCTTCCGGGCAGGTAGAATTTCGCACCCGTGAGATCAAAGTGTCTAATTTAATTTATGATACCACCGGTACCAAAGACGGGATGGTTTACTTTAGGGTTCCTTTTACCTTAACGAAAGACCTTTTAGGGACCCTGGGAACAGAGGTACATTACCGAACAGCATCCAATATCTGTAATTTTGACCCGCAGTTACCCAGTATTGATTGTTCCCGGTTTAATATATACCCCAGTCAGGGGCCCCTTATTACCGGTTCGGGAATTTTTTCACCCTATGCAGTTATAGGTGCCGAAGGCAGCGATAATCTCTTAAAGGGGGATTATATATTAGAGTTACTGGTAGATCCGGCAGATCTTACAGCACACCCCGATGCCAATATAGAAGTATTTATCAGTTTTCTTTTTGAAGTGCCCGTTCCTTTTTATACAGGAGGAGTACGGGTAAGTTCAATTAGTGACCACGACAGTGATGGCAGTCTGCTCACACAAAAGAACTATTCCTATTCCGGGCTTACGGGCCAGGCACTTCATGTGCCGCATACCATACGGGGGTATGGAGATCGCACCGTATTTTCATCAGAGAATATTGGTACCGACCCCGTTCTTATCAAATCGGGTCATTACTATCATAGTGTCACCATAGACCAGGTAAGTCCCACAGACACCTTGCGTACCGTAGAGCATTACCAGCCGCTTTTTCGCAATAAAGCCTATGGTTCACAGATGGTGCAGCAGGACCTGTATAAAAACAGTATTCAAAAAGTACGTTCAGTAAAAATGCATTATCAGGACAGTATTACCCATAGCGAACAATACTGGGTTTTGGGAGATACAGATTTTTGCTACCAGCGTTTTTCTTTTCCTCCGCAGCCGGTAGATATCTTTTTAGGGTATAATAATCCGGTTTCCAGGAATTACTTTCTTCGCAGAAATCTGCTTACGCAACGTACACTCATAGATTATTTTCCTGATGACGGCGGGCCTTTTGCGGCAGCAGTACAGATAGAGCGCTTTTCGTACAACGATCAGTTACAGTTAAGCCGGCATGAAAAAGACACCCGATATACGGCTCAGACCCTGGCCGATGCCGAGCAGGAGAACTTTACCCTGCACCCCAACGGCGACCTGTATCGTGTAGATTATACCTATCCGGCAGATCACAGCAGCCAGAGTACTATACTCAACCAGTTAAACAACCAGTATATGACAGCCCTTCCCGTAAGCAAGAAAGTATATCGTCACCAGCGATTGTTACGGGGTCAGTATATGGTATATGACAGTAAGGGGAATGTGACCGAAACCTATCGTTACCAGAAAGGTCAGGGCAGTAATACGGTGGGGGGTTACCTGCCGTCTGACTATGAGCGCTACGGGCGTTATGTGATCGGTACGCACGGGAAGCCCGAAGAGTTGCAGCGCTATGACGATCTTCCTACGGCCTTGTTGTGGGACAGCACCGGCACCTATCTGCTGGCCGAATTAAAGGGCATTACCCGCGCTCAACTGGCCGGGGTACAGCTTCCCGTTAACCTGTCGCTTACCACCCAGGGGCAGTTGCTTACCCTTTTCGGGAATTTGCGCAGTGCCTTCCCCGATGCTATGATCAATACCTACACCCATGCCCCTTTGTTAGGGGTAAGCCGAACGGCCGATGCCCGGGGAGAGGCCACCCATTACACCTATGACGGTTTGGGTCGCCTGCGGCAGATACAGGATGCCGACCTGCATTTACTGGAAACCTATGAGTACCATTATTCCCAACAACAACCTTAAGCAGCCCGTTTATGAACGCATTACGATCTATATTTTGTTTTTTTATAAGTTTTTTCAGCGTTGTGGTCTTATACGCCCAGGGCGACCCCGACCCCATTGGGGGCGGAGATCCTCTACCGGGGGGCTGCGGGCTGATCCTGCCGCCTACGGGCTATTCAGTGACCCAGGGTTGCGGGAGTGTGACCTTAAACCGGGGAGCACATCCTTTCGGGAAGGTTCTGTACTGGCAGAGCAGTGCTACGGGAACCAGTACGGCCAACAGTTCGGCGAGTATTACCTTTACCAGCGGGAGCATCTATTATTTGCGATCGCGCAATACTTTTGACGGTTGCTGGAGTATGGCAGCCGAAGTGACCTATTCCATTACGCCGCTTCCGGCTACCCCGGCAGCCCCCACCGTAAACAACAGTTGCGGAAGTACCACCCTTACCAGAGGTGCGGCCCCTTCCGGGGTTACCTGGTACTGGCAGGACAGTGCCACAGGTACCAGTACCGCCAACAGCGCTACCACCGTAACCCGCACTTCGGGTACCACCTACCACCTTCGGGGCCGTAATAATTTTACCGGTTGCTGGGGTCCGGCACGAACCGTGAGTTACAGTGTGAACAGCGCACCGGCCACCCCGGCAGCCCCCTCAGTGAGTACCGGTTGCGGCAGTACCACCCTTACCAGAGGTGCGGCTCCTTCCGGGATTACCTGGTACTGGCAGGACAGTGCCACAGGTACCAGTACCGCCAACAGTGCTACCACCGTAACCCGCACCTCCGGTACCACCTACCACCTTCGGGCGCGTAATAATACCACCGGCTGCTGGAGCGGGGCACAAACCGTGAGTTACAGTATAAATACCGTTCCTGATATTCCGGCCTTTCCCACAGCCGAGAACAGTTGCGGGAGCACCACCCTTACCAGAGGTGCGCCCCCTTCCGGGGTTACCTGGTACTGGCAGGACAGTGCCGGGGGCACCAGTACCGCCAACAGTGCCACCACCGTTACCCGCACCTCCGGGACCACCTATCACCTTCGGGCACGCAACAATACCACCGGCTGCTGGAGCGGCACCCGCTCCGTTCTGTACAGTATCAACAGCGTTCCGGCCACCCCTGTGGCCCCCACCGTAAACAACAGTTGCGGGAGTACCACCCTTACCAGAGGTGCGGCTCCTTCCGGGGTTACCTGGTACTGGCAGGACAGTGCCACAGGTACCAGTACCGCCAACAGTGCCACCACCGTAACCCGTACCTCCGGTACCACCTACCACCTTCGGGCACGTAACAATACCACCGGCTGCTGGAGCGGGGCACAAACCGTAAGTTACAGCATAAATACCGCTCCCTCCGCCCCCTCGGCCCCTGCGGTGAGCAACAGTTGCGGCAGTACCACCCTTACCAGAGGCCCGGCTCCTTCCGGGGTTACCTGGTACTGGCAGGACAGTGCCGGGGGCACCAGTACCGCCAACAGTGCCACTACCGTTACCCGCACCTCCGGTACCACCTACCACCTTCGGGCGCGTAACAATACCACCGGCTGCTGGAGCGGGGCACAAACCGTGAGTTACAGTATAAATACCGTTCCTGATATTCCGGCCTTTCCCACAGCCGAGAACAGTTGCGGGAGCACCACCCTTACCAGAGGCGCCCCCCCTTCCGGGGTTACCTGGTACTGGCAGGACAGTGCCGGGGGTACCAGTACCGCCAACAGTGCTACCACCGTAACCCGCACTTCGGGTACCACCTATCACCTTCGGGGCCGTAATAATTTTACCGGTTGCTGGGGCCCGGCACGAACCGTGAGCTATAGTGTGAACAGTGCACCGGCCACCCCTGTGGCCCCCACCGTAAACAACAGTTGCGGGAGTACCACCCTTACCAGAGGTGCGGCTCCTTCCGGGATTACCTGGTACTGGCAGGACAGTGCCACAGGCACCAGTACCGCCAACAGTGCTACCACCGTAACCCGTACCTCCGGTACCACCTACCACCTTCGGGCACGTAACAATACCACCGGC
>NZ_JBBEWR010000023.1:0-15447 GCF_037646345.1 Ascidiimonas aurantiaca
TACTTTTGTTTTACGTTACTAACGTCAAAAGTAAGTAAAAAGTTTGTTTTGTGCAAATGTTGCCTAACAATTGTATAAACGTACCTAGGTACGTTTATTTCTTTTTTAGAAATACTAATCTAGGGGATTTTTAATGGTTTCCAAAGTATTTACGGCGACATGGGTATATATTTCCGTTGTTTTACTAGACCCATGCCCGAGCAATACCTGAATTTGCCTTAAATCCGCACCGGCCTCCAAAAGATGAGTTGCAAAACTATGTCGCAATACGTGTGGGGTTACTTGTGTTCGTATTCGAGCTCTTTCCGCAGCAGCCTTCACGATTTTTAGAACACTTGCTGCACTATATTTCATTCCTTTCTTGCCTTCGAACAAAAATAGTGCAGGTTCATATTTCATATAGTACTTCCTTAAATCTTTTAAGGCCGTTTTAGATAGTAAAGTGAGCCTGTCCTTATTTCCTTTTGAACCTTCGACCCGAACCAGCATTCGTTTGCTGTCGATGTCCTTTATTTTCAAATTTAATAGCTCACTTCGCCTTAAACCTGAACCGTATAATAATTGAACGATACATCTGTGCTTGAGGTTGTTGGTGTTCTCAATTATATCGACGACCTCTTCCTTGGAAATTACCTTAGGTAACTTTGATTCTTTTCTTGGCCTTTCAATATCGTAAAATCGGTTGGGCATCCCCAATACCACCTCATAATAGAATTTTATGGCGTTGATCGCTTGATTGACATATGAGTTGGATGCGTTTTTCTGTATAAGGCTTTGTAGGAATATTCTAATGTCACCCTCATCGATAGAATTTAGTTCTTTGTCCTTGTGAAAATTGATGAACATCTCAAAGAAGGTCACATAGGTCTTGATGGTGCTATTGGCATATCGCTTTAGTTCTAGTTTTAATAGATACTCCTCAGGACAAAGCCTGTAATCGGGAATCGGTTTTCTTTTCCTGAACCAAGCTACATCAACGGTTTCGTTTTTGGTATTTACCGGTTTATTGGTTAAAAAACGATTGTAGTTTATCCATACCACGCCCTTAAAAGTATTGAAAATAACCCCAAGATTAGCTTTAGTATTGGGTATGTAGGCCATGTTGTATCGTTTACTCCACTTAGGATTTGGAAGTCCCTTGACCAAATTCTGTATTAGTTTATCCGGTGAGAACTTTATGCCTATCATCTTCTGATTGTTTATCATGAGATGGTACAGTGTTATCGATTTGATTGTATACATAAGACAAGTTTAGCAATGTTTCGTATTTTTAACGGTATATTAAGTTTATAATATGCGTTTGCAAATGACTAATGTGAAAGCTTGCCCGGTATGTGGTACTATTGTGAAGGGTAGGTCCGATAAGAAATTCTGCTCTAAAAAATGTAAATCCATAGAGCAATATGAGAGTCGACAGAAAACCGAGGTCTTCTACCTGAAGGTCGACAGGCAATTGAAAGTAAACAGGAGGATTTTAAAAAAGTACAACAAATCAGGCTATACTGTCATTAGGAAAAGCAAACTAATTGAAGAGGGGTTCAATCCAAAGTATTTCACTCATTATTGGAAGAACAAAAAAGGTGAGGTCTATCTATTTGTATACGAATATGGTTTTTTAAGAAAGAATGATAATGGAAAGGAGAAATATATTTTGGTTTCATGGCAGAACTATATGAATTAATAATTTTCGGTGTCAAATAATTCCTTAAATTAGTATTGCAAAAGACGCATAAAATTTGCATCAATTTGTACTATTTTGAACCGGGTTTAGAGTTCGGTTAATCATTTAGAATAAAGTATATAAAATACTTTTAGTTAATAAGTTATGATAGAACGCTTAGTTCTGTCATCCCGACGAACCGCCAAACTGGCAGAAACAAAGCACTGTTGATCATTTGGTTTTAAGTGCTTTTTATTTATTTTACCGACTTTCTTCTATTATCTTCTCTACACAACATCTGACAATTTTCCGCATTTGTCTTTCCACCTTCATGCCAGGGCGTAATATGGTCTCCTTCCATTTCTTCAATCTCATAATGTTCAGTACAAATTGGGCAAATTCCTTTTTGTCTTTCGTATGCTTCTCGTTTTTGCTTGTCACTAAATGCTCGAATGTTCGAGTGTTTTTCTTTTCTTGTTAAAACATAAGAGTAGATTCCCTTCTTATTTTGAACATCTTCGTCAAGCAATAATTCGGTGATTTCTTCTTCAAGTTTTTTTGAATCGAATTTTTCGTCTTTGAACACATTGTATAATTCTCCCCATTTAATACCTTTCATTTCCTTACGATACTTTGGAAAAACGGCTTTTATCCAATTTATCACAGCCTGAAAATGAAGCCATATTTCGTTAGCATTTGGCTCATTTTGATTATCAGACATGTATTTTTCGATATTTCCATCTTGGGAAATCCACTTAAACATTGTCTCTAAAAAATCTTGACGAATAACAGCTCCGCTTAAATAATCTTTCCCAATTGCATATGCAGGTGTAGCCTTCCCTAAAAATGTAGCTGTAGTTTTTATTGCTAGTAATTTTCAATTAAGTAGTAGGTTTTTTGTTTATTCTTTTTAATGTCTATTATCTCTCATTAATCTCATGAACATTTTCACGGAAATAGATAGTCCATTTACTCCAGATGAATTGTCTTCAACATACTGCTTCATAGAATCTATATCTTTTTCATTATATAAATTTCCATTGAAAAAGAGCGATTCCATCGAAGTCGTATTTTTAATATCCAATAATGGGTTTTTATTTAGAATTAATATGTCGGCTATTTTTCCTTCTTCTATGGTTCCATAATCTTGAGAAACTTGAAAGTACTCTGATGGATTTATGGTTGCACAAGCTAAAGCTTCAGCTGGTGACAAACCTGCTTTAACTAACTCTTCAAGTTCACTATGTAAACTAATTCCTGGAAATGAATATGGGTCATATGAATCTGTTCCTGCTAATATCTTCACTCCTTTTTCATGTGCCAGACCAGTTAATTCTAGTCCTTTTAGATAAAAGTCTTCAAGATATTGTTGATGGCCTTCTTTTTTTGCATAATCTTTCATTCCGCTCACATCATCTTTCCAAATTAAAGTTACTAAATGCGGAATGTATTTTAAGTTCTCATCATTCAAAAAATTTTCATTATTAGTTAGAGCTTCATATTTTCGAGTAATATGTGTTGGGCAGAAATAAGTTTCGTTTTTTACCATTACTTGAACCAATTCATAAAACTTTTCGTAATCAAAACCAGCTAACATCTCAATTGAAGAAGGTCTGCTACTAATGTCAACTTCGTCATTTGTGTAATACTCTTTATAAAAATCACGATTTTTATCTGCTAATGAATTAGAATGCTTTATAAATAAATGAGCATGCTCAAAGCTCTTTTGACCTGCTTTGGCGGCATCTATAGGATTAATAGTGCCCGGATAATGTCCAGCAAAATCGACTCCTTGCTTTTTAGCCTCTAAAGCTAGAGCAAAAAAACGATCCGCCATTATCTGATCATAAATCTTAATAAAGGTATGTTTGTCTTTTGCTGATCTACTTACTACATCGATAACGTTCTGTTCATCATAATTCCCACCAACCATTTCGTCAGCAAAACCTATTAGTCTTGGGCCTAACAACTCACCAGAATTAATTTGCATTCTCCATATTAACCTATCTTGATTGATATTAACAACACCTTGCATATCCCTAATATTTGTAACTCCATTTGCAATATGAAGAGGCATGACAGCTTGTGGCGCAATCTGAAATGCTAAATGAGAATGCATATCCCACAAACCTGCTAAGGCATATTTATTTGTGCCATCAATAATTTTTGTGTCTATGTCTTTTGAAATAGAATCATTTAAAGAAATTTTTATTATTCTGTTATTTTTAATAACAATAGTTTGATTTTTTATTACCGAATCATTCGCAACATCTACAATACTAATGTTTGAAATAGTATAATTGTTGTTGTCTGCCTTTTGACTTAAAGGTTTTGATATTGGATATAGATATAAAAAAAGAACAACGATTAATAGTAATGCAACTAATATTAGTAAGTATTTAAGTGTTTTTATAATTATTTTTTTCATTATTATTTAGTATTGCAGTTGTTTATTATTTTGTTTAAGGTGTTATTTAATTGTGCTATTTCATTCAATCTAATATTTCAATCTCTTCAATTTCAAATTCATAGAGACTTCAACTTTCCCTGAACCAATATTTTGAATGTAGTACTTACAGGTACTTCTTTATCTTCAATCCACACCTGTGTACTCTTGACTTTTTTTACTCTGGACATATTAGCGATGTAGGATTTGTGTGTACGCTGAAAATAGTCGGGTAACTTGTTTGTCATGTTTGTGAGGGTTTCAGCAATGAGGTACATCCTTTCATCTGTGAAAACTTTTAGATAATTACCAAAACTTTGAATGTACAAAATGGATTTAAAAGAAATTGTAATCGGCATGCCGTTATGTTTGACTTGCAATACTTTATTAGTTTCTTCAGTTTTAGTAGAAGCCGTTAATGTATGTGAAACCTTATGGATGGCTTTTAAAAAACGGGATAATTTTATCGGTTTCAATAAATAATCGATAACATCATAATTATAACTCTCCACCGCATATTCAGAATAAGCTGTGGTTAAAATGACCTTGGGTGGATTTACCAAAGAACGCAATATCTCCATGCCATTGAGTTCAGGCATTTCGATATCTAAAAAAATAAGATCTAATTTATGATGTTGCAAAAAATTGATGAATTCAATGGGGTTTCCTGTACTTATTGTAAGTTCTATCTTATCAATTTTAGCACAATAATCTTCAATGATATTTCGAGCCAGTATTTCATCATCAACAATGCCTACTTTTATCATAAGGGATGCAATTTTAATTCATTAGACAGTTGAATAGATAGGTGTATATCGTATCGCTCATCTTTATCTAAAATCTCCAAAACATATAAATTAGCATATAACAAATTCAGTCGTTTTTTTACATTTTCAAGGCCTATTCCTTTTCTTTTGTTTTCTTTTAAATCCTTGGGTTTTGTATTGGTAACAGAAAAATCAAATCTATTTCCGTTCACATCAGCGCGAACTTCAATTTTACTTTTTTCGTTTGTAACCTGTGCACCATGTTTTACCGCATTTTCAACAAAAGGAATAAGTAGCATCGGAGCAATATTCAAGTCTTTGTTATACTCAGAAATAATAAATTCAATTGTACAACGTTCACTCAATCTTTTCTCTTCCAATAAGAGGTAATTTTCAATAAACTCTAATTCTTCTTTCAACGATACCTTATCTTTTTTAGCACTTTCTAATTGGTAACGTATCAATTCAGATAGTTGCATTACTAACTCCGGAGTTTCAGGTGATTGCGACTTTGAAAGTGAATAAATGCTATTTAGAGAGTTGAATAAAAAATGAGGGTTGACTTGTTCTTTCAGGTAATTCAATTCCGTTTCTTTTTGAAGTTTTTCTTTTTCGGCATTTTCTTTTTGAAAGGTAATGGATCTCTTTAAGAAGAAAAATGCTAAGCCAGTTCCTGTAATATAAGTAAAGATCAAAAACACTTTGATACTATATCCCAAATCTTTTCCATAAGACTTCAGTTGTATGCCTAAATAAATGGTTAGCAATAATAGTATGACATAAAGTATATATCTTTTTCTATCTAAAAAATAAGGAATCAACAGAAAATGATTCACCCCAATGACAAGCATAACCATAGAGGCATATACGAATTGCCAAATGAAATAATCATAAAATGTTTCATAATTCATAAAAGTCGACCAACTAATTAGTAGTTCTAGCAGAAAGGCAGCAGTAAAAACAATGAGATTAAATTGGATATTATTTATTGTAGGACTCGACATAGAATTACTAAGACATTATAATAGAGTTACTAAGACATTATAAAAGTATCAAGTTTCCGTCAATAGGTTGATAAAAAACGGATGAAATCGACTTAGCAATGATGAAATACCTTCATCATTAAATCATATCCGTTGTACTTCTTTTTTCAATTTACATTATATACCAAATACTTTTGCTGACCTCTAGAGAGAATGAAAAAGACGACAGATAAAATCGAATACATGAAAAATCGAATCAGGATAAAATTGTTTTTCCTTTTGGTAACAACACAATTAGCTTTTTCTCAAGAAAAACAAATCACGTCATTATTGGAAGGTACTTCACGTAAAAATACTAAATTACAAAAATCACCCATTCCTATAGAGACCATGTTTGGCCATGAAAAAATCAATTATCTCTCCATATTTAATTCTCGTTTAGGAGAACGTAGCCGATTCAGTTATTTTGGCGTATTGACCATATCGACTCCTTATCAAAGCAACAATGGGGCAAATGAATTTGTATTTTCGAATGCCATAACTTATAGGCTTAAAAATAAGATCTATGCAACTAGTGGATTACAATACCATTTTTTAAAAGGGATTGTGCCTTATTCTGGACTTCAACTCTTGTCTGCAAATCCCAAATGGTTATTGGTAATGAGCCCAGGTATTGCCTTTTTACCGAATACTAGTTTTCAAAGTGTAGGTATTGTAGAGTACAAGCCAAAAATTTCAGAAAAGCAAAGATTATATACAAGGTTCCAAGGGGTTTACAATTTTAATCTGGAAAATGGTCTTCATGAACGCAGTCTAATTTATCTAAGGACAGGCTTAACACTAAAGAGAACAAGTTTAGGTCTTGGATTCAATTTAGATTTCTATGGCCCGAATAAAACACAACATCAGAATCTAGGTATCTTCATTCATCGTTTATTCTAAATCAATATCATAAAAAAATAGATTTCATAAATAATTAGTTATGTATAAAATAATATCAATTCTGGTCATTTCATGCTTTTTTATAAGTTGCAGTATTAATAAGTCGGCCTCTTATTTCGATCAAGAACCTCCAACGAAAACCCCAAAATTATTTGCGCCATCTATAGTTAATACGGACAGTATAGAACTCAACGTGGTCTTTAATCATGACCATACGGAGCTGTTCTTTTCCAGAATTGTAAATAACAGTTTTGTGATTCATCATTCTGAGAGGATTGAAGGGAAATGGTCTCCTGTTAAACCCTTAAAAATGTATCCTGACAATGTTTTGGTTTCTGTTGCTTGTGACCCGACAATAACTAAAGATGGAAACACGATGTATTTCCTTGGTGTAGATCCAAAACTGTATAAAAACAACATTACCAGAGAAGCCTTGTATAGAATACCTCCTGATATTTACAGCAGTAAAAAAGTAAACGGTAAATGGCAATTGGCCACGAAAGTAGATTTTGGCGTTTCTACTGAGTCTTTTGAAACTTACCCTGTAGTTACCGCTGATGGCAGTTTGTATTTTCGATCCAACAGACCGAGTAAAAAAGGCGGTTTGAATACCTATCGCGCACAATATATTGGGAGTGATAGATTTGAAGTCCCTAAAATGATTCCGCCTATAACAGAAAAAGGTGAACTGATTGTTTATATCTCTCCTAACGAAGATTATGCTATTACAAATGCGAAAGGTCGATTTCAAATTACTTTCAATAGAAATGGAAAATGGACAAGGCCTAAAGAAATACCGTTAGAATATGAAAAGCATTGGAAATATTATTGTCCATACATGTCTTCTGATGGAAAATATTTTATCTATTCTAGAAGACAAAATCATCCTCAAAAAAAAGGATGGGCAGGTGTAGAGAAAGGAGAAGTGTATTGGTTGAATGCTAAAGAATTATTCGATTTGAAATAAGGTCTTTATTAAAGTTAAAAGAATTTATCATAAACATACCTTTAATAGGATAATGAAGTTTTCATGAATACTCACAAAATAAAATGTGCTTGATGTGCGGTTGGATTTTCAGAGCTTGTGTACAACGTCTCGTGTATGAGCAGTAGCGGATTTTAAGCGACTACTTTTCAAATTACAATATACTTTAATTAAATGAAAAAGCGGTTTGAATAAGCACCCAAGCCGTTATTGCTTATACACATCTTGTTGTGCTTAGTACTTGTTTTATTTTTTTGTTTTCTTATAGCTTTTTATCATTTTTCCAAAATCCTTGTCCTTTCTCCGTTTTTCGGCTACAGTTGATTCATAATGTTCTTTCTCTCGCTCCATTTTCATAAAGTTTTCAAAATGCGATATCTCTATCTGTCCATTATCTATAGCTAGTTGAACTGCACAATCTGATTCAGAAGTGTGTGTGCAATCTGAAAACTTACAATTTTGTGCAAAGTCATATATTTTTTCAAATGTACTTTCAATTCCTAGTACACCGTCCGTAATACCGACTTCTCTCATTCCTGGATTGTCAATAAGTATGGCTCCATTTATCATGGGAATTAATTCACGATGTGTTGTAACGTGTTTACCTCTATCAATGCTTTCGCTAATAGTGGCTGTTTTCATTCGACTTCCTCCAATCAAGTTGTTAATCAGGGATGATTTTCCCACACCTGATGAACCAAGAAGACAATATGTCTTTCCTTTATAGAGAAGTTTTTTCAATTTATCTATTCCAACCTTTGTTTCATTACTTACGTGGATAAGAGGAACACTTTCAACTCTGACTTTTATTTTGTTCAGCAAATCATTCAAGTTATGTTCGTCCGTTAAGTCTGTTTTAGTTATAACAATTATTGGCTCAATGTTAGAACTGTAGCACAGGGTTAAATATCGTTCCAATCGGTTAATGCTAAAATCTCTATTTACGGATTGCACAATCAAGCCATAATCGATATTGCTGGCAATTATTTGTGACTCACCAAATTTGTTCACAGCTTGTCTAGATAGAATAGAAAGTCTAGGTAGAATGCTATGAATAATTGCAAAATTGGGTTCATAATTTATCAAAGAAACCCAATCTCCAACGGCTGGAAAGTCTTTACGACTTTTGGCAGAAAACCTTAAATTTCCCGTAATCTCTGCTTCAAATTCACCTTTTTCATTCTTTACAATATACCTTTCCTTGTGTTCGGCTATTACACGACCAATTTCAAAACCCTCAAGATTATTATCGAGTCTTAATTTTTGGAAGTAATCATTATATCCTAAATCTTGAAGTGTCATATTTCTTTGATATTCTTAATTTACTTTCCTAGTTTAATTTAATGACTTTGGTTCTTTTGTTTACCAAAGTTTCAAACCGATTCAATTCTTCTACGTTTTTTATTTCATAGTGCATTGGAATAGTAACTTTAGGTCGAATCTTATTTACAATCTTGGCAGCTTCCTCTTCATTCATAGTTAGATTATCTCCTCCAATTGGAACCAAAGCGACATCAATATCATTTAGGTCTTCCAATTCAGTGATATAGTCTGTATCTCCTGCGTGGTATATTTTTAGACCATTTTTTAATGTAAGAACATAGCCTACATTATCTTTCGATCTAGAGTGTGCTTTAATCCATAAAAAAACTGATTTTGTATTGTACGCAAAAGTTGTCTCGATGCTTAAACCCTCAAGTTCTAGTTGATGATTAGGCTTTACGACTTGGATTTTATTTTTGAAGTCTAACAGTTTTTTTGAAACACCCTTTGAACAAATAATAGTGGTTTCATCTTTTAAAAGACTTTTTATATCTTCAAAAGAGAAATGGTCTGGATGCGCATGTGTTATCAAAATATAGTCTGCATATTCGGCATTCTCAAGTCCTACAGGATCGATGTGAATAACCACATCATCAACTTTAATCTGAAAACTTGAAGGGAAAAAGTGAGACTTGTTTACTTTGATTGCTCCCCAAGTTTTTATCTTACTGTTTTCTCCAATTGTTACTTGTTGCGGAATTGGATTTCTCTTTTCGCTTATTGTTATTTTAACCATAGTGCAGCCTTGATTAATTATTAATGCTATACAAAGCATCAACATGTGTAACTTGTTAAACTCCATATCTAATCTGCCTTTCAGACAAAATTAGAGAAGCTGAACGTCAGATTTTAGACGCTACCGTCTAATTGGCCTTTAAAGAGGAAAACCATTTGCCGAATATCAGCAAAGTATGCCTTTAGCCACGACTCGTTTAGGGTCTCGTCTGTAATTTGAAGATAAAAATTCTCCAAACTAAGATGTAAAACCATTTGTGCTAAAGCATTATTCTCTGATAAGGAAATTATGTTTTTCCATACAGGAAGTAACCCCTGAACGGAAAATTGCATGATACAATCTAGGTATTCTTTGAATTCAGGGTGGTTTCTATGGATTCTAAGTTGACGGTTAAATAATAAGTCAGTTTTATGTTCGATGATAATGGATATTAATTCTTCTTCATTCTTTGCATTTGATTCTTTTGTTGAAATATTTTTTGCTCGGCTTAAGTGAAACTCCAATAAACTTTCCGTAAAAACTTCTAAATCAGCAAACAAATGATAAAATGAAGATTTATTTTTCCCAACTTCTTTAGATAATCTTTCTATCTTAAGTCCTTTTGGACCTTCATAAGCAAAACATTTATAGCCTGTTTCTAACCATATTTTTTCTATTTCTCTCATTTAAAAACAAAGAAAAATTCTAGCTGATTTATATTCATTGAATGAGGTTTTTGTATTAAGCACAACGGTTAGTGCATAAGCAGTAGCGGATTTAAGGCTATAAATTTTCAATTTACAAGATACATTAAATTAAGAAAAAACGGTTCGAGTTAGCACTCAAACCGCTATTGCGTTTATACGTTGTTGCAACCAGTTTATTAAAATTAATCAATTAATTTACCAATGATTCTATTAGATAATCCATTCAAGTCACCTTGAGAATTGTCAGTTGATACATTTGTAACCAAAAAAATACCTATATTTTGCTTAGGGTATAATGCAATCCAAGAGGATTGTCCAAAAGTCCCTCCGCTATGATATAACATTTTTTTAGCTTCATCATAATTATAAGTGTTCCATGCGTAAGCTCTTCCGTGTTGAGCGTTACCTGCTAATAGCCTCATCGATTCTTTTGTAATAGAATCATTATTTATTAAGTATATTTTTATGTAATCAAGCATTGAATTTGTTGAAGATTTAAGACCTCCTGCATATTGATAAAATCTTTTTGTTAAAGGCATTATCTTTCCATTACTGTCTTTTCCAATGGCAATACGGCTAGACATAACCCTATTAATTTCAGGTTTTGTGTCTTGCTCTCCTGAACGAGCAAATACGTATTGCTTCAAAAGTTCCTGAAATGACATTTGGTAGGTATCTTCTAAGATATAGCCTACCAACTGAACGCCGGCATTCGAATAATGATAATTTTTTCCAGAGCGGTCAATAAGATTAACCTTCTTTAAAGCCTCAAAAAACTTAGCTTTTGTAAACTTATCAAAACAAGAAATTTGCTCGTCAATAGTAGCATTTTCATTGTTGCAATTAATGTTCATAGGAAGACCTGAATTATGCGTAATTAAATGTCTTAAAGTAATTGGCTTACCGTAATCCAACTCTAAATTTGAATAGGTATCGTCTAAATATATTCTTATATCTTTTTCAAGGCTTAGTTTTTTATCGCTAACAGCTTGTGCAAGCATTAAGCCAGTATAGGTTTTGGTAATTGATCCTATATCATAAATAGTCTGATTATTGGCTTGTTTCCCGTCAGTCAACTTTCCAAAATGAAATTGATATGTTGTTCCATTAACATATACTGCTCCAGATACTGCCGCATAAGGTGACCTCATAAAATCAGATACCTCTTGGTTCACTACTTTTTCAATGGTTTCCTGTGATAGTCTAATTTTCTCTGTTTGTTTACAGCTTGTAATAAGAATTAAGAGAAAAACTATGATTTGTTTCATTATGGAATAGGTGATTTCTATTGTTGCACAACGTTTTTAAATAGGTTCTTGCCACTGGTTATTTTTCACTTTTTGGGTATTCTCTCCAAGTATAGCTTTTATGCACAATTTTCCACTCTCCTTTGTATTTGAGTAAAAGAAAATAATCAGTAAAAATACGCCAATTTGGAATGATTATTTCAGCTTTGGCAATGGCTGCATCTTTTTCATAGTCTATAGATATGATTCGTCCTATGCGATTATTTTTTTCGCCCTTTTTCACATTAGAAATATACTCTCTACCAGAGCGAATCCACAAACTATCTCTTGTTATTGTGTATAAATTAAAATCTGGATGAAAAGCCTTTTTTAATTTATTAGGTTTACCATTTGCTGTACCTTCAATATAATTGTTTAATGTTGCAGTAATTAGCTCTAAATCAGTTTGTGCATTAGCTATTTGTATTACTAATAAAATAATTGTGAGAATTAGAATTTTTTTTGCTTTCATCTTGTATGACACTTAAGAATTGTTATTAGAAAATCTTTACAACTTAATTTCAGCACCCCACGTAATTGTTGTTATTTTCCATTTTCCATCAATCTTATGCAGTGTAAACAACTTGTAATGGACTTTACCGTTATTTGCTGCTAATCGGGCTTTAACCAATTCAAGTCGTGTTCTAACCAATGCTAGCCTTCCGTAAATTTCAATACTTAATATTTCCTCTTTATATGTATTGTCTGCTTCAGCTGAATTTAAATCAAAAGTAAACTCATCATAAGCTCCGTCCCTATTTAAGTACCTGTAAGCACCTTTTTTGTGCATAGAAAGTTTTTTGTGCTCAATACTCCCGGTGTGATCGCCAATAAAAAAATTCTCTGTTGTTTCAATAATAGCTTGACGGTCTGAAAAGTCTGTTTTTTGTGAGTAAGAATAAGAAGTAAATAGGGTTAAAACTAGTGTAGGCAGTGATAATTTAATTAATTTCTTCATCGTTAATTAGTGTTTTAATAAGTGTTTATAATGTAAATTTTAATGTGTTTAGAATAAATTATAATTGTTTAAGTGCTACAATTATCTTTTTTGCAACGCTTCTTGCTGCCGTTGGATCTTGTCCTGTAATTAAACGACCATCTGCAATTGAGAAATCATCCCAACCTTCTTTAGAGTATTCAAATTTTCCTCCATTAGCTATTAATTTTTGTTGTATTGAAAATGGAAATGTGGCATAATATTCTGCATCCATACGTTCAAAAGCATCTGGAAAGCCGTTTACTTTTTTTCCTTCAACGAGGTACTTTCCGTCCTTCCTCTTTAAATAGGCTAAGCCAGCACTTCCGTGACAAATGGCAGAAATGATACCATTATTTTCTTCATAAACTGCCATAGAAATGTTTTGAATTTCTTTATTCTCTGGTACACCAAACATGGCCGCACCACCACCTCCGTAATATACTGCGATGTAGTCTGCAGTATTTACTTCTTTTGGCGACATTGTTGTTTCTAGGCGACTCATAAATGCTTCATCATCTAAATATCTTTTTTGAGTTGCATTAGTGTCATCTATATAGCCAACCCAAATTTTACGGCCTTTTGGGCTTACAAAATCGACATCATATCCAGCATTAATAAATTCATCATAGGCTAGAACAATTTCGGCAAAATGGTTGGCAGTGTTAATTTTGGTATTTCCATAGGTTTGTTGATTTGAGGTTACGATTAAAATCTTCCCTTTGAATTCTTTTTTTGAACAGCACACTAATAGTAGAACTATTAAAAATCGTGATATAAGTTTTTGCATTTTTTTATTATTTGAAGCAAATATGCAAAACCAGTTTATGAAGCGAATATGAGATGATAAAACAGTAGTCCGGATTTATAAATCCGAACTGAAACCGATACTCTTTTGGTATTGGGAAGGGGTTTGTCCAGTAAATTTTTTAAAAGCTGTAAAGAAGGTTGATTTTGAGTTGAAGCCGCTTTCGTAGCCAATGCTTTCAATGGTGAAATTTGTTTTTGTTTGCAATAACTCTTTGGCTTTATTTACCCTTAATTCGTTAATGAAAGTTGTAAAAGATTTTCCTTGTTCTTCATTCAGGTATTGCGATAAAGTATGCTTTGGTACACCCAATTCTTTTGCGGTTTTTTGAAGCGTAATATTTGGGTCAAGGAATAGTTCATTATCTACGACCTTTGGCAATCCGTTTTTTACATTTTCCAATAATCCTTCCTCAATTTCCTTGTTTTGATATTTTTCCTTCACTTCAAAAAATGTAGTAGTTTCATTGTTTTTGAATATGATTAGTAAAACAATTAGATAAAGAACAAATGAAAATGATAATGCTCCTACGATATAAGACATATAAGTCCCAATGCTGTACGCTAACCAAATAAAAGCAATACCATAATAGATGCTTAATACCCAAATATCAATGTTTTTTAATCGTTCTTTAGTTTTTATTTTATTATTAATAGGTTTAATAAATTTAAAAGCAAATAGTACATAGATAAGCCATTGAATGTAAATACCTTTGACAATCCATTTACTCCAAATAGTTGGATGTTTTGCATAAGGATAAAAAAATCCTAAGATTGATATTCCAATCAAAAAAGGTATAATATGTATTTTCCAGTTTACCTTTTTCTTGTAAGAATGAGTTTTTAAATACAGAAATAAGAATGGTCCAATTAAAATACAGGCAGAAAGCCCTATTTGAATAAAAATGTTTGATAAGTCTGGATTAAAATAGAAAAAAACTGATTTAATAATACGGATACTCAGCATTAAAAGTAATAAAGCCAAAAAGTAATTTGAAAACTTTCTCTTTTTTGCAATCAAGGCAAAATATAACGAAAGTAAAAAGCCATTAAAAGCTCCCAAAGCACTAAAGAAAAAGATTATTTGATTATCGAAATTCACATATTTAGATTTGGTTTTCGAGGTAGGTCAAAATTGGCGGCAACGGTCTAGTGTATGGGCAGTAGCGGATTTCTACTTACAAACATTTCGGTTTTGCGCTGACCTTTTGTTTTATTTTTATCCTTTCGTTTTATCACTTAGACCGTTATTATTTATACACAATGTTAGCAATAGTTCTTTACTTCAATATTTTTAGTTGATTCTGCGAATTTTCACACCAAAAACAGTCGCTTTCCTCTGGTTTAAGCTTCAATGCCTTTTCGTAACTTTCTATGGCTTTATCGTTTTGCTTTGCATTAAAATAGATGTCTCCCATAGTATCCCAGATGTTTCCATCATTTGGAAATAATTCAATATTAAGTTTTCCAATGGCAATTGCTTTATCAATTTGTTTCTCTCTCAAATAAACACCACTCAATCTGTTTAGTGGAACAGGTGTCTTTAGTGTATCTCCAAAATTTGATTGTAATGCTTTACCAAGATTTTTCATGTCTCCTGAATAGTTTTCAGCAAACATCAAAAGTTGAACAATTTCGTTTTTGGAAATAGGTTTTGGAGTATAATTCGATTTAAATAACATTTTTTCTATTTCGTAAGGAATTCTAGAAGCTTCTCGGGTAGATGTGTTTGTTGCAAACAAAATCAAGACATCTTCTTCTGGGAACCAGATAAAATCATAATATGATGAAGCCTTACCCTTTTTAGGACAATGCTAAATTCATAAAAATATCTTTATCGTTGACCGTTT
>NZ_JBBEWR010000024.1:0-12450 GCF_037646345.1 Ascidiimonas aurantiaca
TTGATTCTTCTGAATATGTCATAAATAAGTCAATTTTGTGTCAACTTATTTCAGGACGGGACACAGAAATAAAAAAAAGGAGCGCATTTAGCGCTCCTTTTTTTTAACAGGATCTCTTTTGTGTGTATCGTATATACTTGGTATGCAGAAAATAAGTATCCTATTCTTTTTCAAGGCTTTTCCTTATACGAATACTAAGAATAAAAAATCTACTTTTTAGTACTAAAAAAAAGTTAATATGTAAGATACTGAAAGTGAGAAAAATACATAGAAAAAAGAAGTTTGTTTTTATAGAAAGTACAGTGTATATGACAAATGTCATAAAACAAAACAGATTTTTAACATAAGTTTAAACCATAAAACAGTAAAGCAGGTAGTGTTTTTCCATCCTTTACACTTGTTTTTGTAAATTAAAATTCATATTCGTCATGAAAGCTTTTTCTCTCTCAATTTTAAATATACTTTCTATAGTACCTTTTTTACAGTATAACAGTAGAATACTAATCTTATAAATAAATAGGGTTATCACGATATGTAAATGTAAAGAATTATAAAAATCTCATTAATTAAATATGAAAGAAAACATGTTTTTTGCAAAAACAAAAACTGGTCTGGTTGCACTTTTGCTCTTTTTCTTTAAGCTGTCCTTTTCACAGATAAATGTTAAATATCAGGAGCCTAAATCTCCAGAAGTATATGCAATTGAAAAGTATGGAAACATACCAGTTTCAAAATATACAGGTGTGCCAAATATCTCTATTCCCTTATTCAATATCAATCATGGAGATATTCAAGTGCCTTTGAATCTTTCTTATCATTCCAATGGTATTCGTGTAAGCGAAGAATCTAGCTGGGTCGGGCTGGGATGGAATATTAATATGGGAATGATTTCGCAATCCACCAGAGGATGGAATGATCTTTTGGTTGATGTCAAAGTACCGGATTATTACAATGAATACCGTCCTGAGTATATTGTACAACCGCAACCTGAGTCTTATTACTCAGAACCTATAGGAGCAGATAAAGGAAATGACAGAATACAATTTCCTTCCGCAAACCCATTTAATCATTTAAATGAATATTACGCGGCCAGAGTAAGGACCGAAGGAGGGTTTCACGGAAAAACAGGGGTCTATTATCCACATAATGGAACCCTTTTTAGTTATAATCAGGTTTTGACCATGTCAAGAGGGTCTAATATAGATATAGAGGTAGATTTGTTTACTGCTTCTTTTTTTGGTCACTCTCTCAAGTTCTTTATTAATCCCAAACATGGCAATATTGAAGTTCTTAACAAGAGAAATTATAAAATAACAGTTAATGATATTGGTAATAATTCATTTAACTGGGTAATAACTGCTCCTGACGGAATGAAGTATTATTTTGAAGAAGAATTACGTGAGCTGCCGCTTACGAACCCCTATGCTGCTTTAACCTCAAACACCTTTGAGCAAAATGATACCGGTTATAATCCATTTGTCAATATTGTTCAGAATGAAAGTCTTTTCAATGACAATTTCAAATATGCCAGTAGAAACTGGAAAATCACTAAAATTGAAGATACCCGTGGCCATACTATTCACTTTACCTATCAAAAACTTCAGAGTATTCAAAAAACTTCAGGGCATTCGGGCCATTTAGATATTATTAATGTCGTAGATACTAACCATTTCCAACACACTAATTATACAATACCAATACCTCCTAACTTTGTAGGTCCCGATAATACTTCTCATATTAATGGAACTCTTTGGCTTCTGGGGCATATTGCAGATACAGGAAAGCATATTCGTGCTACCAGGTATAAATCAGATTTGATCGAAGAAAGATCTGTCTTAAAAGAAATAACCTATGAGGGCACTAAACTATCTTTTCTAACTTCTGATCGGGTAGATTTACCTTATGCTCGCCGGTTGGATAATCTTGTTATTTCACACAAACAAGACACTATTCATGACTTAAAATTTGAATATGATTATTTTGAGACCGAATCCCAAGGGGCAGATCATCTTTCCAAGAGATTACGTCTTCATACATTGGTTATAGATCATAAAGATTATAACTTTTACTACAACTCCGTAAAACTACCTCTTAAAAATTCTCTGTCCAGAGATTATTGGGGGTATTATAATGGGTTACACAATGAGTCGATGTTTTACAATCCATTTCGTTTTTACAAAAATGAAAATTTTATACCTGCCTGGGCACTAAGTATGAAGCAGGATATAGAAGGTAGAGTCAATAAATCTGCTCATCCCGATAATGCAAAGGCAGGGATGTTAGAAATGATAAAGCATCCAACAGGAGGAACAACAAAGTTTTTTTATGAGCTTAATGAATTTGATAATTATCTGTTTCCTAATTACGGTAATCAAGGTAGAGATATGACAAAAAAGTTCAGGCTTTTTGATGTTAATAATGCAGACAATATCCCTGATCAAATGATTGCTATACAAACATTAAGCGGCACGAATAATTTAATGGGTGCTACCAGAGTTTTACAATATGTTGCGTCTTGTTCTTATAATGCTTCCTGGTTGAAAGTGGTAAAAGTACCTGAAAACAGAAAGTTTAGTTATCTAAACAGTGATGAAGGAAAGAGACTTTTTTGGGAAACCTATGAAACTTCCGGGATTCCGGGAGCGGAGTTAACCTATCAGAAAGTTTTATATAACGAAGCCGTAAGCTGGTATGATTTTAACGTGTCTCTGGAGCCTGATGCATTATATGCTGTAGCCGTTAATTATGATGACTCATGTTCGTTTCCTGATACTGTTGGGGGCATAATTGAAGCAAATCTCACACTTCAAGTGTCCAATTCAAACACACAGATCATGAGCAGAGGTTTTGGTTTGCGAATAAAAGAGATAATAGATAGTTCGGGTATAAACGGAGTATACTCAAAAAAGTATTTTTATAGTGGAGGAAAACATTTAGCTCCCTTTAGACCTTATGAAGATGGCGACTCATATTCTTCGCAGTATCTATATCAGGCAAATCAAAACACTTGGTTTGTGGTGCCGTCAACAGGAAGCAAAATAACTTCATTCGCTACAAATATTTATCAAAGTGACCCTCTGTCAAATGGTAACTATGTGGGCTATAGTAGGGTCGAAATGAGCGAAATCGATCTTTCATCTGGTCAAAGTAAAGGCAAGATAATATCATATTTTAGTAATGAACCTGACATAAGTTTGCGTAACAAAATATCCACGGTAGGAGTTATTCGTTCAAGTTACCTGGACCTGTTTGGTAATGCAGTGAGAGGTACCGAACTAGATAACGGGCTTTTATTAAAACAAGAGTCTTTTGACGAAGAAACAACAATTCTAAAAGAAGTAATCAATACTTATAATGTAAAGTCTTATACGCCTTCATTAAGCTATAACGTAAAGCCCATAGCATTTCCTGGTAGGTCAAATTGGTTAGAAACAACTATCCTTTATACACCACTTATATTACGAGTGTTTAATGAGTATTTATTTGTCTATTATCCTCTTATGGGCAGGGAATCGGTACTTAAAAGCACTATAAATAAAAACCATTTTGATAGTGGAATAATTGAAAATAGTGTAGTGTATAATTATGATGCCCTTAACAGATTGGTTAGTGAAACTATCCAAAACCTTTCGGATGGTGGAAGCATGGAAACTTCATATCAATATCCCTCTTTTGGTTCTCCACTTATTTCTGAAAATCGTATAAACGATCCTATTCGGGTAAGAGAAGAAAAAGACGGACAAGTTTTTCTAGATAACAATAAAGAGTATAAAAAATTTCCAGAACTCAATAATCTTACATTATTAGAAAGAGAAATTTTTTGTTCCCGCCTAAACCATCAGGGATATTCTGAGGGACCCTGTAGAAAAGTCTATTATGATAAGTACGATCAAAAAGGTAATATACTTGAATATACAATAGATAATGCAATAAAGGTTTCGATTCTCTGGGGCTATAACGGGCAGTATCCTGTGGCTAAGATAGAGAATGCCACGTATGCTGAGGCTACGGGTCCTTCGGTCAATTTAAACATGGCGCTTTTGGAGGATCCCAGCACTTCGGCTGCGCTTCGCAGTGAGCTGGCCAAGCTTCGCACGGCTTTACCGCAGGCTATGGTCACCACTTATACCTACGATCCTTTAATAGGTATGAGCAGTATGACCGATGCTTCGGGTCTTACGACGTATTATGAATATGACGATCGTAACCGTTTAAAGGCAGTAAAAGACCTAAATGCGCATCTGCAGGCCCAGTATTTTTACCATTATAAGGGAGAGCCGGTAACCCATGCGGGTCTTACTTTGGGGGAGATCACCGGTCCTTCGACGGTTTTTGACAATGAGCAGGGCACCTACCGTATTGAGGTGCTTACCGGTTCGGGCGATTACAGCTACCGTTGGCAGTTTGAACTGGCCAGTGGTCAGCAGTCTATTTCCCTTAGCGGCAATCCGTATCTGGTAAATTTTAATTCCGGTTTTCGGGGTACTAATATCCTGCGCTGTACGGTGACCGATAATGTAACGGGAATTGTACGAGAGGCGATCTATGAAGTAAGCGTATATGCGCCGGTGGCAGTGTCGGGCATTACTGCTTCGAGTTCCTGGGCCCTTACCGGATCGCCGGTTACCTTTAGTGTGAATGCCACCGGGGGGTCTGGTAACTTTACCTATGCCTGGAATTTTACCCGTTCGGGCCAGCCACCGGGTACGGCCACGGGGCCATCGGTAGAACGGGTATTTGATGCTACCTATGTGGGGCCTGTAACGGTTTCCTGTACCATTACCGATGTAGCACTTAACCGCACCATCACCCAGACCATGCCTTTAACGGTTTACAATGCGGTACAGATCAGCAGTATCAGCGGGTCTTCCCAGGTAAATGTTGGCCGTGAGGCAGTGCTTTCAGTTACCGGCAGCGAAGGTTCGGGCAACTATAGTTATACCTGGCAGTTTAGCCCTGCCGTTAGCGGGCAGGAGACCTTTACCTCGGCTACGGCCCGTCCGGTATTTGCTTTGCTGCACCAGGGTACGGTTACGGCTACCTGTACTCTTACCGATGTGGTAACCGGAAGTACTTCAGTCAGTTCACGAGAGCTTACGGTACATCCGGCCTTTTCTGCGGGCAGTATGACCGGGCCGGGTAATGTAGATGTTACTCTGGGGAGAACGACCTTGTTTGATATAATAAACACAACGGGTTCGGGCAGTTACAGTTATAACTGGCGCATTGAACGGGCAGGAGCCCTCCTGCATACGGCTACCACTCCCTCCATGGGAGTATTACTCAATGGCGATTATTATGGTTCGCTTAGCGTAAAATGTACGGTAACCGACCAGAATACGGGTGTTTCGCAAACGATCACCAAAAAGGTTGAGGTAGGCGGGGCCCTTCCGCCCACTCTTCCGGGAGGGATCACGATAGAAGAGATCAGCTTTCCCTTTGGGCGCGCCGAATATATTTTCAGTGTAAATCCGGTATTTCCCGGCGATGGCGGTTTAATACCCAGGTCTATTGAATGGCGGGTAAACGGGGTATTACAGACTAACGCGCCTTTTCAGGTATTTAGCTATAATGTAAACTGCTACCAGTCGGCCAATATTTCGTGTAAAGTGACCGATCTGAGCACCGGGCTTTCTGCTACCTCCACGACCTTTGTAAGTTTTAGTGATCCTGATCGCTGTCCTGCACCTAACTAACCTTCACCTCTCATGAAAAAACACTATATCTACCTCAGTATTTTAAGTATTTTTGGTTTGTTGTTACCGGCCCTAGCCGGCGAGATCCCTTCTGCCGTGCAGACCCCCGGTTACGGCACCTACCGTCTTATCAATGCCGCTACCGACCAGGAGTTGCAACCCCTTAGCGGAGGGGAAACCATCGATCTGTCCGTTAGCGGTCGCCAGCTCAATATAGAAGCCCTGCCCCCTGCGGGTGTGGGCAGTGTGCAGTTCACCTCCCACGGGGGGAGCTATAGCCTTATCCAGTCTGTAGCCCCTTATGCCTACCGGGACGATACCAACGGCGATTTCCATAACTGGGATCCCGGCCCCGGTAGCGTAACCCTTACCGTGACCTATTACAGCGGGGCCGAGGCTACCGGCACCCTTTTGGGTACCGACACGCTTACGGTCACTTTTACCGCAGCCGATACCCAGGCGCCCCAGGCCCCTGCGGTTAGCGGATCGCAGGTAACTTTTACCTCGGTTACCCTGCAATGGAATACTCCTTTTGACGATACGGGGGTTACCGGCTACCGTATCTATAACGGTGACGGTACCCTTCGCACCACCACCGGTACGGTCAATACCCTGGCGGTTACCGGGCTTAGCCCCGGGGTGGCTTATGCATTTTATGTACGGGCCATCGATGCGGCCGGGAATGAGAGCCCGAACAGCAACCCCCTTTTGTTTACCACCCATCTGGAGCTGCTGGCACAGGACAATGCCGCTTCTGCGGCCGATATGAATGCCGTTGGGAGTTTTCTTCCCAGTAACGAAGTAACCCTGCAGAGCGTTCCCGATGCCGTTTCCGGCAGTTATGCCATACGGGCGGTAACCACCCGTGACAGCTACCGGTATCTGTATTACAACCTTACCGCCCAGCCCGGGGAGACCTACCGTTTGCAGTACAGTGCCAGAAAGAGTACCCCCGGCACCGGCCACGGCTGGTATAACTGGGACGGTGTCACCAATTTCAGCAGCAGCGTGGTAAGCGGCAGCACCTGGCAGTCCTACAGCCTTACCTTTACTGCTACGGCCAGTGAGGTAGTGATGAAACTCTACCTGAGCCTTCCCGGGAATGCCGTAGGCGAAGATATGTATCTGGATGGCGTATCGGTAGTCTGTATGAGCTGCGGGGCCCCGGTAACCGAAGATACACAACCCCCGTCGGCCCCCGATACCCTTACGGCCGATACAGTAACCGCTACCGGAGTGACCCTTAGCTGGAATGCCGCTACCGACAATGCCGGAGTGACCGGTTATAAAGTATATCAGGATGGCGTATTGCATGCCACCCTGGGCAATATGACCACTTACAGTGTTCAGGGTCTTACCGGTTCCACCGCTTATAGTTTTACCGTGACCGCTTTAGACGGTGCCGGGAACGAGAGTGCGGCCAGCAGCCCCTTAGCCGTGACCACCGGGCACAGTACCCCCGAGCTCTATACCGAAGCCTCCGCTGCCGGCAATTATCAGGAAGCCGACGGCCCGGGCAGTTGGAGCCATGCCTATTATCTGAGCACCGAGACCGCCAGTGTAGCTGTGGGTTCCCGCGCCCTGAGAATCACCAGAGAGGCAGTAAACACCCAATCCGAGTACACCTTTCCCACCGTAGCAGGAGCCACCTATACCATTAGCGGGCAACTCAGGGCCAATACCCTGAACGAGCAGTATATAAGCATGTTAGATTTTACCGCCAGCAGCGAAGATAGCGGTCGCAGTCCCGGTACTTCCTGGCAACCCTTTACCTATACCGCCGTGGCTGTTGGCAGCACCGCCCGTATCCGTATCGGGGCCAATACCACCGGCGGTGCCGCCGGCGATCACCTTTTGCTGGATGCCCTGTCCATTCGCTGTATGAGCTGTCCTACCGATACCCAGGTACCGGGCGCTCCCGGGGGGCTCACTGCCACCGGGCTCACCGCTACCGGGGCCACCCTTAACTGGAATGCCGCTACCGACAATATCGGGGTGATCGGGTATAGGGTATATCGCAACGGTACCGTGGTAGCCACCCTGGGCAACGTACAGAGTTATACCTTTACCGGGCTCTCTCAAAATACCACCTATACCATGGCAGTGAGCGCGCTGGATGCCTCCGGTAATGAAAGTGCCGCCAGTAGCTCATTGGCCGTGACCACCCTGGCCGGTGCTCCCGGCGGTGCTCCCGAGTTATACACCGAAAGCTCAGCGGCGGCCCTGGAGAACGAGACCGCCGGTACCGGTAGCTGGAGCAATGCCTATGACCTGAGCGTAGAACAGACCGATGTAGGCACCGGCAGTTATGCCTTAAAGATCAGCCGTTCCGGCAACTGGTCCCTTTCCACCTATACCTTTGCCACCACCCCCGGGAAGACCTATACCCTTACCGGGCAGCTTAAGGTCAACAGCGTAAACCAGCAGTATCTCAGCATACTGGGCTTTACCAGTGTACAGACCGATCAGGGGCGCACCCCCACCACCGGCTGGGCACAGTTTACCTATACCGCCCAGGCCATCGGTACCAGTGCCAGTATCCGCATCGGGGCCAGCAACGGGAGCGGTCACCCCGATGATTACCTGCTGCTCGATGCCCTTTCCATCAAAGAAGTCGTAACCCCCTCCGGGCCCTTTGCTACCTATAACCTGATCAACGCTTCCAACAGCAGCGTGCTTGAGGAACTGGCCCTGACCGATACGTTGAACCTGGCCTTTACCGGGCGGCAGCTCAATATACAGGCCATTCCTTCCGCGGCCGTGGGGAGTGTTGTGTTCACCTCTCACGGAGGCACCTATAGCCTTACGGCCGATAGTGCTCCTTATGCTTACCGGGGGCAGGTATCCGGCACCTATAACAGCTGGGATCCCGGAGAAGGCACCCATAGCATTACCGTAGCCTATTACGATGCTCCCGGAGGCATGGGTACCATGTTAGGGAGCGATGTACTGAACCTTCATTTTACTGATGATCCCGATACCCAGGCCCCTTCCATTCCTGTGGCCACCCTGGGGAGTGTGACCCATACTTCAGCCCATATAGAGTGGGCGCCCGCTACCGATAATATAGCCGTTACCGGATATCAGGTATATCTCAACGCAAGCGTGGCCGCCACCTTGGGCAATGTACACTCCCACACCCTTACCGGTCTGAGTGCCAATACCCCTTACAGCGTGTATGTAACCGCTCTGGATGCTTCCGGGAACGAGAGTGGCGGGAGCACCCCTCTGGCCTTTACCACCTCCTTACCTCCCGATACCCAGGCCCCTGTGGCCGGGGTACTGAGTACCGCTTTAGTGACCGACAGTGAAGTTACCTTTACCTGGAGTGCCGCTACCGATAACATACGGGTGACCCAATACCGCCTGTACCGGGCAGACGGCACCCTGGAGGCAAGTTTTCCGCGGGTAACCGCCGCGACCCTTACCGGGCTGAGTGCTGCTACCTCCTACAGTTTTTACCTTACCGCCCTGGATGCCGCCGGGAATGAAAGTACCCCCGGCAATACCGTAAACATCACCACCCTGTCCGCCTATACCCCCACAGAGCTCATGACCCAGGATCATGCTGCCGCCGCTTCCGATACCAATGCTACCGGCGGATGGCTCGCTGCCTGGCATTCTACCCTGAGTGTCACCACCGAAGAAGTACTGGCAGGAAATTATGCCCTGAAAGCCGTTACCAATGCTGCCGGCTACCGCTATGTATATTATACCCTGCCCACCGAGGCCGGAGAGACCTATCGTTTTACCGCCGCTGCCAAACCCGGACAGGGACAGGTACAGAGCTGGAACAACTGGGCCGGGGTTACCGGCGTATCCGGGTACGGCTATTTAAGCAGTGATGCCTGGGAAGAGCGCACCATTGTTTTTACCGCTACCGGCAGTACCGCCACCCTGCGTTTTTACCTGATCACCGATGGTCAGGGGGCCATAGGCGATACCGTATATCTCGATAAGATGTCCGTGATCTGCATCAGTTGCGCACAGACCGATACCCAGGCTCCCGGCATTCCCGTAGTGAGTGCCGGCAGTATTACCCCTACGAGTGCCGTACTGAGCTGGCCCGCCGTGAGTGATGATACCGGGGTGACCGCCTACAACCTGTACCGTGACGGAGTACTGCTGGTAACCCTTACCGGAAGCACCACCAGTTATACCGCCCAGGGGCTCACCCCCGAGACCACCTACACCTTTAGTGTCAATGCCGAAGATGCCGCCGGGAACCGCAGCAGCAACAGCAGTGTAGTAAGCGTGAGTACCCTGGCACTGCCCGACACCCAGGCCCCCGTAGCCGGTGTATTGAGTGCCGGAGCGCCCGGCCCCCGTGCCGTAGAGCTCAACTGGAGCCCTGCTACCGACGATACCGGAGTTACCGGCTACCAGATATACCGGGATGGCGTACTGCTGGCTACCCTGCCGGGGAGTACCACCTCCTATCAGGCTACCGGGCTGGCCGAGCTCACCTCTTACGGATTTACCCTGACCGCCCGGGATGCCGCCGGGAATACCTCCGCCATGAGCAATACCGTAAGTATCACCACTATCGACGGTACCCCGCCCACCACCCCTGCCATTGCTCTGGTAAGTGCCGAGACCACCCGTATTACCATCAGTATCAGCGGGGCCAGTGACAATTCCGGGGCCATCGCCAGTTATGAGATACAGGTAGGTGGGGTTGTACAGGCCTCCATAAGCGGGAGCGCCAGCGCGCATACCTTAAGCGGGCTTACCCCCGAGACCCCTTACAGCATAGCCGTACGGGCCCTGGATGCCGCCGGGAACGCCTCCGCTCTGAGCAATACCCTCAATGTAAGTACCCAGCCTACCGTAGATACCACCCCGCCGGCCCCCCCCATAGTCACCTTACTCCAGAAAGACCACCAGCGTATTACCGTAGGCTGGAGCGGTGCCACCGATGATACCGGAGTGAGCGCCTACCAATTGTTTTTAGACGGGGCCGAAGTGACCCGGTTGCAGGGCGTACAGGCCCAATATACCTTTAGCGGGCTCCGCGCCCAGCAAACCTATACCATTACCATAGTGGCCGAAGATGCCGCCGGCAACCAGAGCGTGGCCAGTGCCCCCTTAAGCACCACCACCCCCACCGCCCCGGCCTTTCAGGAAGTCTCCCTGAGCGATGAGAACTATATATTTACCCGCGCCTTTCAGGAACCCCTGCTCGATAGCGATGCCTTAACCCATAGCGGGCAGCTTATAGAGAACATACAGTATTTTGACGGTTTGGGGCGCCCCATGCAACAGGTAGCCATTAAACAGTCGCCCGACGGACAGGACCTGGTCACCCCCATAGTCTATGATGCCTTTGGGCGGCAGGTACAGGAGTTCTTACCCTATCCTGCCCCGCACGACCAGTACGGAAAATACAATCCCGATCCCATTGCGACCTTAACAGCCTATTATGCAGCCACGTATCCCAATGATCTGGATGCCACCCCCAATGCGTATAGCCAAAAAGAACTGGAGAGCTCACCCCTGAACCGGGTACTTAAACAGGCCGCTCCCGGAAAAGACTGGAAACTCGGCAGCGGGCACGAAATAGGCTTTGCCTATCTGACCAATACCCATGACCCCCTGGTACCCGGTAACCCTGCCAATGACAACGTACGGCTCTTTACCGTAAGTTTTACCGCAGACAATACCGAGGCCCCGCAGCTTACCGGCGAAGGGTATTATAAAAGCGGTACCCTGTATAAGACCGTTACCTATGATGAGAACCACCCCGGTACCACCACCAGGGACCATACCACCGAAGAGTTTACCGATCTGCAGGGGCGGGTCGTACTCAAACGTACCTATGCCGGTGAGCAGGCGCACGATACCTACTACGTATATGACGATTTTGGGAACCTTACCTACGTGCTGCCTCCCAAAGTAACCACAGCCGATGGCGTGAGTACCGCCGAGCGGAACGAGCTTTGTTATCAGTACGTATATGACCAACGCAACCGCCTGGTCGAAAAGAAGATCCCCGGCAAAGGGCGGGAATACATTATATACAATACCCTGGACCGGCCCATCATGACCCAGGACAGCATGCAACGGGTACAAAACCAGTGGCTCTTTACCAAATACGATGCCTTTGGGCGGGTAGTCTATACCGGGTTATATACCTCCCCTGCCGGCACCAGTCGTCAGACCGTTCAGAGCAATGCACATGATACCGCTGCCTATACCGTCTATGAGGGGCGTAGTACCACTGCCCAAACCCTGGGCGGTACCCAGGTATATTACAGTAACACAGCCTTTCCAAACACAGCCGTTACCCAGGTATATAGCGTAAACTATTACGATAGCTATAACGATTTTGACAGGGCCGGCTTTACCCTGCCTACCGAAGTAAAGGGACAGGGGGTAACCGCACAGACCCGGGGGCTGGCCACCGCTACCCGGGTAAAAGTATTGGGGACTACCGGTGACTGGATCACCACCTTAACCGCCTATGATGAGAAACAGCGACCTATATGGACCGGTTCGTACAACAGTTATCTCGATACGCGTGACGAAGTGCGTACCTTACTTGATTTTGCCGGCAGAGTCCAGCAAAGCATAAGTGTACATACCCGCGGGAGTGCAACGCCTGTAGAGGTCATAGAAGACTTTACCTATTACCCCAACGGGCAGTTACATACCCATACCCATAGTACCGGGGGCCGTACCGAACTGCTGGCCGAACATACCTATGATGCCTTAGGGCAGCTTACCCAAAAGAAAACAGGAGGCACTGCGGGCA
>NZ_JBBEWR010000025.1:0-7508 GCF_037646345.1 Ascidiimonas aurantiaca
CTATGAGAACGGCCAACTGCAATTTTTTAACACCTCCGAAGGCTATGTATATAAAGACGGTGGCGGGCAGTTTAGGTATGTGTATCAGTATAGAGACCATCTGGAGAATATTCGTGTAAGTTATAGCGATGGTAACGGGGATGGTACCATTTCCCAGGATGAGCTTATTGAAGAGAATACCTACTACCCCTTCGGGTTAAGGGTACGTGGGGTAAATGATGGCATAGGCGCTTTAGGGAACAGTGTGGCCCAACGCTGGAAGTTTGGCGGGAAGGAGTTGCAGGACGAGCTGAACCTGCAATGGTATGATATTACCGCTAGGAACTATGACCCTGCTCTGGGAAGATGGATGAACATAGACCCCTTAGCCGAGCAGATGCGTAGGCATAGCCCGTATAACTATGCGTTTGATAATCCTATCATATTCCAAGACCCAGATGGTATGGCTCCTTTCACAGACCTATTCGATAAAAATGGTAAAAAAATAGGAACTGATGGCGTTGATAATGGTGTCAAAGTAGTTGTTACTGATAATGAGAAAGCAAATGAAATCAGCAAGATTGAAGGAAATGTCAATCTTGACCAAGTTGGTTTAAGTGCTAATAATGCTGTAGTTCTTCCAGACGATGCTACACTCCAAGAAAGTTTAAATGTTTTAGATAGGCAGGAAGCAAACGGAGGTAGGAGAGAAGAAGCATCAACTGTAGTTGAAAATGGGAGAAGGATAAATAGAGCAGAGACCGGAAGTGAACCAACTATTACTAAGCAAAGTGATGGCACTTATAGTGCCACGGCGGAAACCAATATACCTGAAACCCCATTATTGCCAGGAGAGGAAATAACAGCCACAATTCATTCGCATCCAACGGAAGCTATCGAGCAAGATGGGCAAGTATTCCCTTTCTCAGCCAATACGCCAACAGCTGGTTCGGATACAGAGGCGTTCAAGAATGTCAGGACAAATATAATTGTTGGGCCGATTAGTGGTAGTGTGACTAGAGGGTCGGATGGCAAACTTATTGATAGTAGAACTAAAGGAGTGTCAATATTTAACAATAAATCACAGCTCCAAATATCGCTACCAGCAAAAACAGTTAAGAAAATATTAGGAAACTAAAATTATGAGAATATTTATAAGTATCGTTTTAATCATCAGCTCTTTTTACGTTTCTTTTGGTCAAGAAGAGAAAGAATTTGATATAGTAATAGTAATTGACGATGTAGTGGCTAATAATGTTGAAAACCTTAAAATGAAACTTACAGATACAAGAGGTGATTATTTTACAGTATCACCAAAATATCATCCGGGAAGTTTTATGGTTAAACAATCACAATATGAAAAGATGATGTCAGAGGATATAAAATCTATCGAAATTACTTTTTCATACAATAGTGAACATAAGGGAAAATCAAAAGGCTATTACTATACCATAAATTATGGTAAGAAATGGTTAAAAGAACCGTTTAGTGTGTTGAGCATCTATAATTTAGATAGAAAAAAATATAAGCGATTGTACGAGCCAATTAATAGCGACGTTAAATATAGTGCATCAATTGATTTTGGACATTACAGTATTCTAAACTTGAAACAATAATAAAAAAGCCACCCTTCTGAAGTGCCCCCAAAAAGTTAGACACTATTGGGGGGGTATTTTTATGCGTTAGCCTTTTTGGTTTTAAAATCACGAACAAAAGCATCAATAGGAAGGCCTTATGATGGAAATGTGATCTATGTTCCGGTCATCAATGTCAAAACGGAAGGAGTGACAACGCAAAAGGCTCAAAGAGTTGGTTATGATTTAGGGATCAAATTAAGAAACTAGACTTTATAAAATGAATAAATCATTATATATGAGATTTTACATAAGAATATTTTTATTAGTATTTTTTTTAATCATTATTGGATGCCAAAAAAATAGGACGATTCATTTTTATTCTAAAGACAAAGCACAATGTATAACTGTAATTGATGAAGGAAATTATCGGTTCATAATGGATGGTAAACATTCTTCTATTTCATCAGACAATTTTGTAAAGTTGAGTATGAAAAATGTAGATGAAATATCAGATGTACTATACATTTGTTGGAAGAACCAGATTTATGAATGGGAGATTGTATCGAACAAGTCAGAAGTGATAGAGAATAATTTGGATAAAAAAAAATTTGTAATCAATACATCACTGCCAATGGATGATAGGAACATTCCTACTGAAAGCAAGTTTAGGAAGGATAACTGTGCTATATTCTATTATTATTTAGATAGGCTCACCCCTGATAAAGGAGCGACTGTTGAGATAGTTAATTATTAGATGTAGGAGCAATAACTTAAAAACCACCTTCGGGGTGGTTTTTTTATGTCATTCGTTTTTGCAGATCGTATTTAAGCAGAAATGACTCTAAGAGTTCTTTTACAATATCTTTTTTATCCTGCGGTAACTGTTCTACCCTTTGGAACAGGTTAAGCAGTTCGCGGTCGTTCAAAGTGGCTTCTGCCTGTTCTTGGCTGGAACCACTCATAAGGTAATCGGAAGTAACCCCTAGGGTACTTGCAATTTTAGATAATACTTCCCCAGAGGGTTTTACGCCCTTACTCTCGTAACGTCCGATCTGTGTATAATGTACATCCACCATTTTACCCAACTCTGATTGGGAAAGTCCTTTATCCTGTCTTGCTTTTTTAAGGCGTTCACCGAAACTCATGATACATAAAATGCTTTATAATCTTCACAAATCTACCAAATACGCACAAGGATACCAATAAAAATAAAGAGGGTGTGCATAAAATAAAGCAATAAAGTTTGGTTTAAATAAAGAGAATAAGTAATATTGTGTGCAAATAAGCACAACTAAAAACTTATGAACACTCTTGATACTTCCAACCCCCACAACTACGCATACCTGCCTGACGGCAAGGCAGGCACCACCAAGCATTTAGAAATCCACATTTTAGGAGGTTTAAAGACCGGTAAGATGGAGAGCCTTCGGGTGACCCTGAGCATACAGCGCATCGGCAAGCTCAGCGACCCGCATAATGTATTGCGCCACTCGCTTGACCTGTATAACGATACCCAAGTGGAGAAGTTTACCAGGAAAGTAGCCGAGCGACTGGAGATAGGCACCAGTATAGTGAGAAGCACCCTGCAGGCCCTTACCAAAGAGTTGGAAAATTATCGTTTTTTACTGATCGCCAAAGAGCAGGAGGCTGCCCGCCCGTTTTTTAAGGCACTTACCGGAGCAGCGGAAAAAGAGGCCGTACGATTTTTAAAGCAAAAAGAGGTATTAAAAAAGACCAACGACCTTATCGGGAAAAGCGGGGTGATAGGCGAAGAGACCAACCGCCTGCTGATGTACCTCATATTTACATCACGAAAGACCAACAACCCTTTGCACTGCATCAGCCTGGGCAGTAGTGGGGTGGGCAAGACCCACCTGCAGAGCAAAGTAGCCGAGCTTATCCCCGAAGAAGACAAAATAGAGATTACCGTACTCTCGGCCAACGCGTTTTATTACTTCAATCGCACAGAGTTACAACACAAACTCATATTGATCGAAGACCTGGACGGAGCGGAAAGCGTACTGTACCCGCTCCGGGAACTGCAGAGCAAAAAGCGCATTACCAAAACCGTGGTACATAAAGATGCCAAAGGCACGACCAAGACGGTACATTTAACGGTAGAGGGCCCTGTAAGCGTGGCCGGTTGTACCACCCAGGAACGCGTTTACGAGGATAACAGCAATAGAAGCTTCTTACTCTACATCGATGAAAGCCACGAACAGGACATTAGAATAATGAATTACCAACGGTTGATCAGTGCAGGAAAAGTAAACGAGGACGAGGAATTTAAAGCAGCAGAGCTTCTCTGCAATGTGCAGCGGGTACTAAAGCCTATAAAGGTCATTAACCCTTTTGCGGAATACCTGGCACTGCCTGAGAGTGTATTTAAACCGCGAAGGACCAACAGCCACTATTTACAGTTTATCGAGGCCATTACCTTCTATAAGCAATACCAACGGGAGCAGAAAACCAATGAGGAAACGGGTGAAATGTTTATAGAGACTACGATTGAAGATATAGAGGAAGCCAACGCGTTGATCATGGATGTTTTACTGCGTAAAAGTGATACGCTTACCGGGGCCTGCCGTGATCATTTAGAAAGGCTGAAAGCCTATTTACAAGAGAACAACCAGACCACTTTTACCAATGCGGAGATACGGCGGCACCTGCGGGTAAAAGAAACCACGTTGCGACGTTACCATGCTCAACTATTGGCAGAGCAGTATATACGAAGGGTTAAAAAAGCCAGGACGGGCGACCGGAGTTACTGTTTTGAGATTACAGATGTGAACGAATACCAGACCCTTAAAGCGCAAATAAACCATGCTTTACATGCCTGCGTGTCGAGGCTCTCGACCGCCACACCGCCAGCGGTTCGCCAGGGGCCACATGGCGAAGTTAACGAGCAGCAGGCTAACTAGTTATGTACAGTTCGCCATTTTTTTAAAAAAACCATCAGGGCCATGAAAAAATTACCTTTACACACCCGCAGTTATCAGGAAGTACTGCGCTCTTATCAGCACTGGCTGGACATACTGGGGTACAGTAGCAGTACCCGTACCAACTACCCGCGGTACCTTCGGGAGTTTTTACATGGTATGGAGCAGCAGGGCCATACCTGTTTAGACAGCATTACCGCAGCGGCTGTTAAGGCGTACTACCGGTATTTACGGGAGCGTCCCAATCACCTTAGTGGCGGGGGTCTTAGCGGTGCGTGTTTAAACCAGCACCAGCAGGCCCTGCGCAAGTTTAACGAATACCTGAAACACCACGGGGGGCGTCCGTTGCCGTTGCATTTAAAAGCTGAATCAGGCCAGGAGAGCCCACGGGTGGTGCTTACCCAGAGTGAAATACGCGCGCTGTTCAAAGCTACCGAGGTTACCGGGAATGTGCTGCGTATCCGTCTTCGGGATCAGGCCCTTCTGGTAGTGTTGTACGGTTGCGGGCTTCGGGTAAATGAGGCCGTACAGTTAGACCGTAAAGATCTTTTTTTTGAGAAAGCATTGCTGCATGTACGTGCGGGGAAGAACTACAAAGAGCGGTATGTACCGGTCACGTTACAGAATCTGGCTGTTTTAGAGGATTATCTGTATGAGGGTCGGCCGCTGTTTTACCGTTCGGGGGCCAGTGAGGCCTTTTTTATAGGTTCCCAGGGGTTGCGCCTGGGCCCTCAGAGTATGGGTAACCGGCTGGATGCTCTGGTAGCGGCCAGTACTCACCCCGGCTTATCAGAGAAGCGTCCCACCCCGCACAGCCTGCGCCACAGCATTGCCACCCACCTTTTACAACAGGGCGCCCCTATGGAAGGTATCCGGCAGTTTTTAGGGCATGCTTCTTTAGAGACCACCCAACTCTACACCCACTTATTAGAACAGGTATGAACTTTAGCACCTATTTAGAAAAAGAAGGCTTTAGCAGCCGCAGCCGTAAGAGCTATGTATATCAGAGCGAGCGGTTTATGCGCTGGGCCCTGCAGGAGCAGGTAGCCTTAGCCGCTGTGAACTACCCCTGTGCGGTGGCCTATGTAGCCTACCTGAAAACACAGCACAGCAATATACGCACCATAAACAGTAAGATTGCCGGTACCCGGCAGTATTTTAACTACCTGATGGCTACCGGATGTGTGGCGGCCAACCCCTTTAGTACACTATGGGTACGTGGGGAGACGTCCCAAAAGATGCTTACCGGGCTGTTAAGCCGTGAAGAACTGGAAGACCTGTATTACAATTACCCCGTTGATGCCGACCCCCGGGGGTATGCCCGCCGGGCCCGTAAGCGCAATAAAGTAATGGTAGGGCTTATGGTATATCAGGGGTTGCGTACCGTAGAGATGGCGCGTTTAGAGACGGGCCATATAGCGCTGCATAAAGGGAGGCTTCACATCCCTGGCGGTCGTATGGGGGCACGCAGAGACCTGGCGTTACAGTCATGGCAGGTACTGGATCTTATGGAATACCTGCAGGAAATACGCCCGGCGTTGTGCCGTGGGGGGAAAGAGGGTTGTGAAGATCTGTTCCCTGTGGCCGGGGGGCGGCTTACCGATACAGTAGGGGGTATCATGAAAACCCTGAAAACGATGAACCGCAAGATCACCAAACCGCACCAGTTGCGTGCCAGTGTGATTGTACAGTGGCTTACCATGTACAACCTTCGGGAGGTGCAGGTGATGGCCGGCCACCGGCGCATAAGTACTACCGAGCGGTACCTTCAGGAAGACCTTAAGCAGTTGCAGGACATGGTAAGCACGTACCACCCTTTGCGGTGAACTGTCTATAAACATTTATAATCTGATATGTATGAAAACCCATAACCGAAGTCCCTGAAACAGAAAGATAATCTTATTTTTGCTCCTTGAAACTGTAACACGTTAACCAGTACGTTAACTAAAATACGCCCGTTATGCCTGCAAGAAGGGAAACCCTTGCGCTGTATGTTACAGTACAGAAGGAAGGCTAAGGCGGGTTTTTCAATCCTTAAAAACTGTAACAATGAATCCATACGAATTTACCGCCCGGTACGGCTGTACTGTGCATACCGATCCCGCTACGGGTGAGCGTTATATAAAATTACCTATTACCGATTTAGACGAGTTAGGCTATATGCAGCAGGCCCTTTTACAGGCGGCTTTGCTACTTACCCGCACTACCGACCCACCCGGGAAAGCAGATGACAACAGCCTTTACTGGCTCTGTAAGATCCTTTTGGCCAGTTACCCGCAGGACGAACTGGAAGGGTTGGCCGAATGGCTTAAAAGCTCCTGAGTTGCCTCTTTTATCAAAGCGTTACCCGATCTTTTTAAGTTCGGGTTTTTTTATTGGAGTGGGTTATTTCACCACAGGCGGGTTATAAGGTGTTCGCTTCGCCCCTTCTATGCTCGTTTTTACAAGTCTGTAAAAATCTTCGCTTCCCTGCTTCTGCTGCGCTCACCCGCAACTTTTTTTATTGCGCTGTGCGCAACAAAGCGTTGCTTCATCAGGCTCGCCGCTTTGTGCCTCGCCCTACTGCGGGTTTTTAAGGAAAAGTAGTTTTTATAAAGCGGATTAAAAACCCTTGTGGCGCCCACACGCTGCTCATACTTCGCAGACCCTGTGTGTCCGTCAGGCTCGGCGCTCGCTACGGCTTCGCCTTTTATCATTACTGCGTAAGGCTTTTTAGCTTGTTGGTGTGACGTTCAATCGCCACTAGGGCTCTCATTTTTAAAGCGGAAGATCCCCAGGCCTGATCCCAGGCAGCTCTTCCGCTTTAAAAACGTTCCGCTGAAGCACGAACGGCGCGGGATGTTACTTAGGGGGTTCGTTCTTCAGCGGAATGCAACAACCCAGCCAGCCGCAGGCATGGCGCAGGGCGTTAGCGGGTTGGCTGTAGCGGCTATTTTATATAATGGCGTTATGGCTATCGGCTACAGGTGTACCATAACTGCGCATTATGTAAAGATAGCTTTGGGAAGTCCTG
>NZ_JBBEWR010000026.1:0-6671 GCF_037646345.1 Ascidiimonas aurantiaca
AAACGGTCAACGATAAAGATATTTTTATGAATTTAGCATTGTCCTAAAAAGGGTAAGGCTTCAATTTTACTCTTCTATTTTTTTGTACTTCTAACAACAAAATGGTTAAAAATTATAAATAGTAAAATCAATAGCTTACATGGCAAAATTCGATTCTTAATGAATCTGATTGGCGTTCAGGCTGACAAGAAAAATCTGATCAAAGATGATAAACGATGGAATGAAGAAATTTTAAAACCTGCTTTAAAGAAATTAGATGAGTAAATTGAGCCCCAACTTATTAAAACGGCTGGCTCAAAAAAAACAATTAGATGAAGAAACGCTTTATTGGGTCAGCAAGCGATTGAAAATAGACCTCGAAGAAGATTTAAAGAAACAACACTTTATACTTTCTTTTCTAAGATCTAAAAAAGAATAGTACCCTCCCCCATTAACGCTCTTTAGATTTTTCAATTTGCTTAAACTTTTCATTTAGCTCTTCAATATCTTTTCGCATTTGTGCTATTTCATCCATGTTAACCACATTTCTTGCCAGCATAAAAAACTCTTCATATTCCAAATATTGGTCAAAGTGATTGTGAATGTAACGAATTACTTCTAAGGGATGGAACTTTTCTAATACCGCTTCCAACAAGTGCCCCGACTCGGTTTCTTTAACTAAAGATTGTAGTTTTTTCTGGTTTTCATTTTGGTTTTCAGACATCATTTCATTTTCCAGCCTCTCCAAAGCACTAAGTAAGGCGGGCATTCGGGAAGCAGGTATCTTTTTATTACGCTCATAATTAGAAACGGTATTTCTTGAAATACCTATAAGCGCTCCAAATTCATCCTGATTGAGTTTTAACTTTATGCGTCTTTTTTGTAACTCTTCACCTGTCATACCCGTTGTTTAGAAAATATTACGTATTCACAATATTTTGCATTAATAATTTATAATTACAAATATTGTGCGTATATTTGCTTTTATTTTGTGAAATTTACATAAAATATTCGGTCTATGCACTATGTTGTGCGTAATTTGCTAAATAAAAGTGAGCAATTTGCTAGAAATCTAAATAAAAATATTATGATCACTAAGGAACAATGTGTTATACTTAAAAAGTATTTAAAAGGAGAATATATAGAAGATGTTCTTAAAAAACTGAAAGAGAAAAAGCTGGTAAACAGAAAAGGGACCCCCTACGGCCCAAAAATGGTAAGCCATGTTTTGAATGGAAGATATGAAAATCTCGATATTGAAGCGGCCATCGTGGCCGTTTATGAAGAACGAAAAACAAAAGCTGAAAAAAATCGTAGAAATCTAGATAAATTTTTAGGCCTTGATAACGGTTCTAAGTAATAAAGCAAAGCTATCCCCCCAGCCTTCTTCTTTCTATAACTCTAAAAATTCCTAACGTACCTTTTACCTTAACGAGGTACACCATAAGGCGCATTCATAAATAAAGCACTAAAAACAGTCATTTTATCTATAGGAATAGTTTCGTAAGCAATATACGGCACTTTACTTCCCAGCTTACTATTGGGTATAAACAAATACCCAAGTCCAGATAACGTTTTCATTATTATTTTCTTAAAAAACCGATATTCTTCCGGAAACTTAGTAAAGTCATAGGGTTCAGATTCACTGGTATATTTTATTCTACTTCTTTTTAAGGGTATATTATGATTTTTGGTATGAAGATAGTATACACAAAATACAGGCAATAAGATACTAATATTAACAGAGATTGCCTGTAAAACACCCTCACTTTGAAACCTGTATTGTATATGGAAGCTACGATCATAAAAATCAAAATCTGTTAAATTCAACATTTTTTGTTTTTTACCCGGGCATTCATTTAATATTTGCTGTAAAGATGTAAATACATTACTCATATCCCAATTACGTGCTTTGTCAATACAATAACGCAATGTTAAGTATTCTTCACTTGACAAGTACTCATCTTCAAAAGGGTTTTCAATTCCTGGTGGATAGTAATTGTAAATATAATTTATAAGCATGTCTATTAAGCTTTTTAAAAAAACCACCTCTGGCTATAGTAAAATTTTGTTTTTTAAAACTATTTGATTGCCTCTGTATTCGCTTCTTCCGCATTTATTCTAATCAAAAGTTCTTCACACAACCTTGGGTTAGCTATAATTAAACTTCGTAAAACATCAATGCTTTGTATGTGAAACCTATACCCTAAATGCTGCGAAAGTAAGATCTTTTTTTTCAAAAAGAACCGGGTGCTTTCAATAACACAATCAATGGTTTTATCTTCCCTAAAAAGAATGGTTATTTTTCTTTTTCGTTTTGTGTGATAAAATGAAACCCAAAATTGTTTCCCCACAAGCTTAAATGAACCTTTTTCATACCCATTTTGGCGTAAAAAGGCAAATTGATCATATACGGTTAGAAAAAAATGTTCGCCCTGTTGCAGGGGCGATTGAATGAGCATATTCATATTTCTATAAAATAAATGCATGTTAACCCAGATGGTATAGAGAATTTAGTTAAAGAATTACTTATAATTACACAGAAACTATACTTGGTTTACTGCGATTAATAACCCTTATTTTAAAAACTCTTTTCCCGCTTAAAACAATAGCAATTTATGGGAAAGGAAGCAATAACGTATTATTTGATAACAAAAAAGATTTTCAATAAATGAACCAAATATTCACTTTTGCATAACTTTTGAAGAGCATCCCTTGCCGGCTCTGCGATAACAAAAACATTAAGGAAAGGAAGAAAAAAAGATACTTTTTTATAAAAGTATATCTTCACTAGTTATCTAATAGCAAATGATTTTTTAACGGTGGTTTGTTCTTTCCTAGAGTACGGTTTGCCCTCAAATTTATTTTACTGGCTAATAATATGTTAAAAACTTTCCCTAACTCTTTACTATACACTTACTATCTTGTAGAAAGTATAAATTATAACCGCAATTTTTAGCTCTTTTTTATCCTGTTAATTATATGTATAAATGTGCTTTTTACGTTAATGGTATTCTTTATTATTTTGGTCTATTACTTATTTCCCTAAATATTGTGAATACTCAATAAAATACCGGTGGTCAAAAAAAAGCTGCTATAAAAAAAGGTTATACTATTTCTATTTCATAATGGTGGCTCAGTTCTTCTACCGGTGTAAAACCCATACCAGTAAAACCCTCTTTTTCAATCACGTTTTTAAAAGTCTCGGAAACATAGTAACCACTGATGTATGCGGCGGCTGTTCTAAATATATCAGCATCCATTTGAGAAAGATTAAAGCTTAGCCGGGAAGGCCTTATAAAGGGCTTATCCTCCAAATATGGGGGATACTGTTTTTTTACTTCATGTATATGCTCATCAGAATGAATTTCAATAAACTTGTTTAGATCCCTTTGTGAGCCATCGCTGTTGGAAACAACAAATTTAAATACACTTTTTTTATAGTTTACAAAGTCCTTTTCAGGATAATCAATATGCAGTATCTTATACGGCAGTTTTTGCCCGTTTCTATCTAGTGTAGTATCCCAGGTTTGGTGAGGTTGTCTTAAAAACCTTTCTTTTAAGAACAGATACAAACGTTCACTGATCACCAGGTATTTATTTTGTGTAATGGCTATGAAATTTACATAATCCGTTACTTTGCTCTTTTTATTAAAATAGGCCGAAGGTATGGGTGGGTTTCCGGTAACCGGGCCAAAAATGCCCTGGTTGTTAAAAGAATCTTTTGAAAAAGGATCTTTTGAAAATGAAACATTAATAATCTGCTCATAGGCACCTATTACATTTCTTTTGGTATCCAGTTTCAATTCATAATACTTCATATGTTGGTTAATCAATTAGTTATGCTCGCAAATATTATAAGTACACTGTAAAAAAAGTGACCGTTAGAGTAAAAACCACCGGCCTTAGTAAAACCATACAACCGGTGGTCAAAAAAAAAGCTGCTATAAAAAGGTTATATTATTTCTATTTCATAATGGTGGCTCAGTTCTTCTACCGGTGTAAAATCCATACCGGTAAAACCCTCTTTTTCAATCGCGTTTTTCAGGTTCTCAGAAACATAATAGCCTGCAATAAATGTGTTTGCACACCTAATCAAATCCAAGCCTTGTCGAGATATCTCGGATAAGTTGAAACTCAATTTTGATGGTTTAAGAAAGGGGTTTTCTAAAGAAAAGTGGTGTTTTCTGGACATTTCCAGAGAATGTTTATCAGAAAAGAGTTGAATACCTGTCCCAGTATCTTTATCAGCACCATCATTATATACAACTAACTTAAAACTACTTCTTTTGTAGTTTATAAAAGCTTTTTCTGGATAATCAATATGAAATATTTTATATGGTAAAGGTTTTCCCTCTCCTCTTATTTCAATATCCCATACTTGGTGACTATGCTTCAAATAAGTTTTTAAAAAACCATAAAATTTTTCACTAATAAATAAGTATTTGTCTCTAGTAATTGCAATAAAATTAAGATAATCTGTTACCTTACTTTTCTTATTAATTTCAGCTGAAGGTAAAGGTGGGTTTCCGGTAACCGGGCCAAACAAACCTTGTTTATTAAGCGAATCTTTACTATCTACATGAGCAGACCAGGAAACATTTATAATTTGTTCCATACTTCCGATTCCATTTCTTTTGGTATCCAGTTTCAATTCATAATACTTCATATGTTGGTTAATCAATTAGTTATGCTCGTAAATATTATAAGTACACTGTAAAAAAAGTGACCATAAGAGTAAAAACCACCGGCCTTGGTAAAACCTTATGACCGGTGGTCAAAAAAAAGCTGCTATAAAAAAGGTTATAGAATCTCTATTTCACAATGGTTACTAAGTTCTTCCATTGGCACAAATTCCATACCGGTAAAACCCTCTTTTTCAATTGCATTTTTAAAAGTCTCGGAAACATAATATCCTGAAACGGAATTGTTCGCAGTTCGCAGTATGCCCTCCTTCATTTTAGAAAGATTAAAGCTTAACCGGGAAGCCGTTATAAAAGGCTTATCTTCTACATATGGGGGATGCTTTCTAGACATTTCCAATAGATGTTCATCTGAATGGATCTCTATGAACTGGTTTAGATCCTTATAGGTACCATCATTATTAGATATAATGAATTTAAATATACTTTTTTTATAGTTTACAAAGTCCTTTTCGGGGTAATCAATATGCAGTATCTTATACGGTAGTTTTTGCCCGTTTCTGTCTAGTATAGTATCCCAGGTTTGGTGAGGTTGTCTTAAAAACCTTTCTTTTAAGAACAGATACAAACGTTCACTGATCACCAGGTATATGTTTTGTGTAATAGCAATAAAACGCGTATAATCGGTGACCTTGCTTTTTTTGTTAAAATGGGCCGAAGGTATGGGTGGGTTTCCGGTAACCGGGCCAAAAAGGCCCTGGTTGTTAAAAGAGTCTTTGCTCCTTACATGAGCAGACCAGGAAACATTTATAATTTGTTCGGTACTTCCCATTACATTTCTCTTAGTATTTGCTTTTAATCTATAATAGGTCATTTTTTTAATTTAGATTAATTTATAATTATTAAATCAGCTATCTGGCCTAAATCTAAAGTAGGATTATTTTCTATAATATTCTTTAGGTTTTTGGCAAAACTCGTTAACCGGGTATGGGATAATTCTAAATTATCTCCTACATCGTTTCGAATTCTATCTAATATGACCTCTATCTTATCGGTATACTTTTTATGCCCGGTTTGATGTAAGCTTTGAGGTAAGGGCACACCATTAATTATATCGTTCATATGCCAGGGGGTTTTGGTTTCGGTTTTAAATTTGGCCGCATTTTGTACTACAGGATGCTCAGCCAGACTAAAGGGAATAATATGGTGGGCATGAATGGAAGAGTCTCTAATTCCCAGTACTTTTCTAAGCTGGCCCCGGTTGCTGAACTTTAGCATTCCGTTAGCCATTTTGTATATCTTAAGGAATACCCTTTTTCCATTCTGCAGGTTAAACACCTTTTTGCTTATCCTGGCCACCGTAGTCCAGTCGCCCAGAAAAGGAATAGCGGCCGCAAAACTAAGGCCGGCCCCTGCATAGTCGCCTTCTACCGTATAGAGCAGCCCGTTGGCGGCATCAAATATAGCGCCTACACCCGGTGCCAAACCGGCAAGGTCCAGTAACAAATGGAGTGCTTCCATTTGGGCATCCATAGCAATGGTAAAGAGTTCCCAATCTGAAAACTCATAACCATCGGGGTATTCAGACATAATGATCCATGCCTCCATAGCACTAAGTGCAGTATAGCGGGCCATAAGCATGGGTGTTCCCAGTTGCGGGATATGTTTTTGAATGATGCTTGATGCTGCCGGGCTCGACAGGTCGGTAGGTGAAAGTCCGGAAGCGGCCAATTCTACATTGATTTTTGCAGACAACATGGCCTCTTCAGAAAAGCTATTTTCAACAAGAAAACTTCTCACTGAATGGGCCGCATGTTCATTGGCATGTAACCATCTCATTTGGTGGGAATCGGTAATACCCAAATCACTTATTACCCGTGTGGCATTACTTAATACGAATAGGGGGGTGGTCACATCGCCAATACAGTTACCGTTGGCATCGGCTATACAGTTGGGGTCATCGTTGTTGTTCTGGCCACCGCCACTACCTCCGGAACCACCGCTATTGCCCAGGGAACCGTCCTGGCTATCCCCTCCCGAGGGCCAGTT
>NZ_JBBEWR010000027.1:0-5933 GCF_037646345.1 Ascidiimonas aurantiaca
TGCGCTCTAACAAACTCTCGCTATTTCAATGAGTCATCATAAGCCTCTTTTAAGAGGTTTATTCTAAATACAAATTATTGATAATCAAATTAAAAACTAAGACTTTTCTTTAAAGCACCCGTTTGGGACACTACCCTACCGAACTACTGTAATTAATAATTTATTAATTTCTAAAGATTTTTCCGTTTAAGCCTATACTAAAAAGTTCTTTTTCCGACCCAATAAGCTTCAAATTTCCATTTTTAGTTAATTTTTTAGTTTCGGTGATTATCTCTATAGAATCAGCATTTAAAAACTTAGAACTGATTTCTATGGTATTATCAGCATCTCCCATTATTGATGCTACAACTTTATAATCAATTAAAGAATCTCTTTCTATGTTAGTAACTACCAATAAAATGTTTGTATAATAATCATAGTTTCCAAAAACTGTAAAGACTTTAAACTCTTCATTTTCGATTAGACTATTATAATATACTAGTTTATAGTAGTTTTCTTTTTCGAGAATAGATTTCCTAAGTTCACTATTCACATTATACCTTTCTGTATCATTATTAGATATATCATCAATATCTTTTGACAAAGGAAATTCATTGAAGTTAAACAAATCAATCTTATCACTTTTATAATAAATCCCCGTTTCGTCTTGAACCTCAATATTACTCTTTCTTTTCTCCGTTACTTCTATATCTCTGATTCTTTTATTTTCTATTGATACTTTTTCATTCCTATTTTTACATGAAATTGTCAATAGAAGATAAGTTAGGTATAACAAATATTTCATAATCTATATTTTTTTAATCTACATCTATGTGATAATGGTTATTATGTACTGCGCCTCCATTTTGTACTGTGATGGAGCCACTATTATTCAAAGAATTAACCGCATTAGGGCCTATCAAAAAACGAGTAAAACCGTTATTCCCTAAAGCGTTAATAAATAGTTGTGTATTCTGAGAACTATAATTGTTACTATTTACAGTTGTTCCGCCAGGAAGCCCTCCATTTGTACCTAATAGACGTACATCAAATGCTCCGTTGTTGGAATGGTGGGTAGCAGTGGTATTTATATTGGTAGGCCCATTTGTGGGAGACCTCATATCACCAATCTGTAATGGATTTTCCACCAAAGAGTTTTCGTTAAATTCAGCTATCGCATTTATCATATTGGCTACATCCGTAGGCGTTCCAAATTGGTCTTCAACTGCGCCAGCAACGTCATTTCTATTATAGTAACCATAAACAGTGTAACCATCAATTTCATAAGTGCCAGAAGAATTAGCGCCAGTTTGCTCTTCTCCACTATGTGGTAATTCAACCATACCGTTCTCATTTGCAGGGAATTGTTGAACGGTTCCATCTGGTCCACCAACATTTAATACCTGTCCGGTTTGTGGTATGGGTGCATTACCTACCCATGCTGCAACAGGGGAGGAACCTGCTGGTGCTACACCAACAGCTCCATTAGGTACAGGTTGCGGCCCATAATTATAACCTTGGTATTGCCATCCATTTTCTGTATCAACCCATTCAAGCCCCTCAAGTTCAAAACCATCTATAACTCTATTCTCTGCAAAATTGTATGTACCATTATATACATACTCCTCTGCCAAAGGATCTACCTGCCAAAACCTGCCCAGTGCCGGATCGCTCATACGGTATTTCCACTCATAGGTGTTTAGTCCCAGGTCTTCATTAAACTCCTGCCCCTGATAGGTTTTTAAGTTATTTTTGGCGCCATAGCTTCCCGTGTTATAACCACGGTGTTCCATACCGAAAGGGTAATAGTTTTGCTCTCTGCGCATTTCACTGGCTCCTACTACGCCATCGCTATTATCATCGGCATAGGTTATTCTTATATTCCCTAAATGGTCTCTATACTGATATACATACTGATAGCCACTTTGCCCGTCGGGTTCTACATACCCTTCGGCATGATAAAACTGTTTAAGGTTCCCATTTTCATATACCTGGTTCCCGGCGTAATCGGTCGTGGTAATACTGCCATTATCATTTGTGATCTTACGCTGTTTGATACCCGCAGCATCATATACAAACTGGATATGCGTATTAGGATTGCCATTAAATACTACCTCGGTAGGCATATTTAAGTGGTTATAACTAATGCTGGTAATGCCCTTATTAGCATCTGCTATCATATTCCCATTCCCGTCATAGGTATATTCATTAGTTTGGTTAGCACCATCCTTAAAACCATAGGTACTGTTTCCGGTATCGGTTACTTTTAGCAACCTGTTCCCGCTGTCATAATCGTAATCGAGGATGTCCATACTCCCAAAATGACCTGGTGTTCCCAGCTCCGGTTGCTCAACTACGGCACCCTGACGCGTTAGGGTCTCTATGTTCCCCGTTTTGTCGTAGGTAAATACCACTTAGGTTATAGTTATTGGTTTTAAACTATTTAAAATCATATCTTACGCTATGACCTAATTTACTACATTACCCCAAACTGCAAAACGTATTGCAATTATAAACCACTCCGAAGAGTGGTTTATAATTTATTGATATCGTTATGAATTGCTAATTCTTTCTAATAATAAAAATATTCGTAATCAGGTAATTTCTTTAACCTTTCAAATTCTTCAACGGTAGTACGGTTTAAAATCATATTTTTTGGTTTCTTCGACTCATCAAAAACTCCGTATGTGTGATATAAGACCACTTGTCCATTCGACCATCTTACGAGTGCATTGAAATGTTCAACTACTCCTTTATTTTTTACATAACCAGTCAAAGGAATTTTATCAGTGTCTAACTTGCCTTCGAATATATAATACTCTCCATCCTTACTTATAATCGTGAGGCTATTGCGTCCATCATCTGATATGACAACTTTTTTATCTAAATCGTTATTACAGCCTAAAGACACGATAATAACAATAAACATCAATACTAATTTTTTATTCATTAATCAAACCATTTAGAATTTTTCATACCTGCATTTATACCCAGATATGATTGTTTGTCTTCCCCATAACTAGGTGCTTGCAATAATCCTTTGTCACCTCCGGAGACTCTAATTATCAAATCTGAGACAATCGAAAATAAAGCATTTTTTGCATTATTACCACCTGCATTGTACGCACCATATCCATACATAATATTGCTATTGGGTATAACACTTTTGTCAGCTTTTGCTCCCGCCGCGAAGTTACCAGCATCCCTTGCCGATGCATAAACGCCGTCTTTGATTTGAGAACCATAGTAAATACCACCGGATTTACCTTCTTCTACCGCATCTAGTTTGATATCAAATTCTTTACCACTACCAGCATTTAGTCCATAATCTACTATTCCATTTGAATCATCTAATACAGTCTGTACCTTGTTTTCAGCCCATTTACTATCAAAATCAATCTTACCAGTAGCAACTATATTCCCTTCTTCTAATTCAGCACCGTCAACAAAAGAAAAAGTATGAAGTGTTTCTCCTTTCCTAGTACCTCCAGCCGATGTATTCCCATTTGAATGTATCCTATCAACGTCAGCCGCTGTCGTTCCATTTTCATGTGCATAAACACCGAGATCGCCATCGTCATAGACTGCCAAAACATTACCGTCTTCGTCAGTATGTGTCGAGAAGGGCGCCATCCCATCGGGATCCATAAAATAGATAGGATTATCAAACGCATAGTTATACGGGCTGTGCCTACGCATCATTTCCGCTAAGGGGTCTATGTTCATCCATCTTCCCAGAGCCGGGTCATAGTTCCTTGCGGTAATATCATACCATTGCAGATTCAGTTCATCCTGCAATTCTTTCCCGCCAAACTTCCAACGCTGGGCCACACTGTTACCCAAAGCGCCTATGCCGTCATTTACCCCACGTACCCTTAACCCGAAAGGGTAATACGTATTCTCTTCGATAAGTTCGTCCTGGGTAATGGTGCCATCCCCGTTACCATCGCTATAACTTACACGAATATTCTCCAGGTGATCTTTATACTGATAGACATACCTAAACTGCCCGCCTCCGTCTTTATATACATAGCCTTCGGAGGTGTTAAAAAATTGTAGTTGGCCGTTCTCATAGACATAACCACCTAAATAGTCTGTAGTGGTGATATTTCCGTTATCGGTAACGGTCTTGCGAAGCTTAGCCCCGGTGGCATCATAGGTGTATTGAATATTCCCATTAGCAAAACTTACCTGCGTGGGTAAATTGAGATGGTTATAGGTGATATTCGTAATCCCCTTATTATCATCCCGGGTCATGTTGCCATTGCCATCATAAAAGTATTCGGTCGTGGCCTCGGCACCGTCTTTAAAACCGGTCACCGCACTGGCGGCTATGGCATCATCTACGGCCTGTAACTGGTTGCCCTGATAACTGTAGGTAAGATCATCCATCAATCCAAAGCTCGAAGCACTTACATCCCGGTGGCCGTTCCTTGTCAGTTTTGTGATGTTCCCCATCTTATCATATTGTACTAAGCCCAGAGTATAATTGGGATTGGAGTGGGTGGCACTTACCAACCGGTTTAACGCATCATATTCATATCGATAATGTTTCAAAGAACTATCATCATTGGCCGTACGCCAATGGGTCTCACTAATGTTCCCGTTATAAAGCGGAGTGGCCCCGTTTTGCGGGTCATTGTAATGGATCCTAAAGTTAAACAATTTTGTGGTACTATTCACATCGTTTATGCCTTTTAACCAGCCCCGTATATTGTAATTGTAGGTTACTTCCTGTAAAGGGCTGCCCGCAGTGCCTCCTGTTTTCTTTTGGGTAAGCTGCCCTAAGGCATCATAGGTATATTCAGCAGTTTGGTTAGCACCATCCTTAAAACCATAGGTACTGTTTCCGGTATCGCTTACCTTCAACAGCTTGTTCCCGCTGTCATAATTGTAATCGAGGATGTCCATACTCCCAAAATGACCTGGTGTTCCCAACTCCGGTTGCTCAACTACGGCACCCTGACGCGTTAGGGTCTCTATGTTCCCCATTTTGTCATAGGTAATACCACTTATAATATAGTTCCCGGTATTATCAGTAGCACCGGTAATCCGGTTCAGGGCATCATATTCATAGCGATAATGTTTCAAAGAACTATCATCATTGGCGGTACGCCAATGGGTCTCACTTATATTCCCGTTATAGAGGGGAGTGGCCCCAGTCTGCGGGTCATTGTACCAGATGTTAAATTTGTAACGGTTTTTAAGGACTAGTCATGACTTACCTAAAAGGAAAATCACTTATCCTAATTAATCTTGGAGGCCCTCCTCCCTGTAAATGACTTTCTAAATATACCATAACATACTTATCGTTAGTATTTTCATCAAGATAGTATGTTCTCCAGTTTTTACTGTCAACTTTAATTTCTTTAAGGGATTCTGCCTTATCATCGGCTTCTTTACCATAATAATAATCTTTGTTCATCTTTAGAATTTTATATCAAAATTGATTCCTTTAAGTTGCGATAAATCTAAATTAGGTAATGTAAATTCGCGTGCACCTCCAAGTGTTTTTCCTCCTCCAATAAACCCAGGGTTACTTCTAAATACTGGTGATGACAGCCCAGTACCTGGTGTATCAAATTCAATAACTTGGAAAGGTCCTTTTAATAAGTTACCATCATTATCTAATAGCGTCAAACGTTTTGCCAAACCTTCAGCAGTTGTTATACCCCTTAAATCACTTGCAGCAGTAACAAAGACATCTTCGGCCCCGGGTGCTCCTAGAGTAGCTGACTCACTATACTTTGCATTTCTAACTCTTGCCAATCGTTCAGGTACTGGATTAGAGGTTTTACTAATACTCCCTAATTTGGATACTTTAGAGACTGCACCGGCAGCTACCAAAGAACCTGCAAGGTTTTCATACGTTTCAACATTCGTTGCCACTTCTTTTAAGTCTGCCCCAAACTCCTCTAAACTTGTATTTTGAGCATAATCTGAAACGGCACCAG
>NZ_JBBEWR010000029.1:0-3322 GCF_037646345.1 Ascidiimonas aurantiaca
GGTTCGACTCCGATATTCTCCACGATAAATACTTTAAAGAGAAGAATCACAAAGATCAAAACATAAAGAGTTTACTTTATTAGTTTTTGAGGATAAGATTTTTTTTTAAAGTATTGTCAAAATTGAAGTTGCATGAGAGTGCGCAGCACCCTGTGCTATTTGAAGATTTTGAATAAAGTTCATTGACATATTGAGATAATAAAGAAAATACGCAAGAGTAAAGAACGAGAAAGAGAATATTTTTCTTATAAATATAAAGAGTTACATAAGTTACTTAAGGGCGTATGGGGGATGCCTAGGCTCTCAGAGGCGAAGAAGGACGTGATAAGCTGCGAAAAGCTGCGGGGAGTTGCACACAAGCTGTGATCCGCAGATATCCGAATGGGGCAACCCACTATATTGAAGATATAGTATCCGAAAGGAGGCGAACCCGCTGAACTGAAACATCTAAGTAGGCGGAGGAGAAGAAAACAAGAGTGATTCCGTTAGTAGTGGCGAGCGAACGCGGAGCAGCCCAAACCATTGTTGTTACGGCAATAATGGGGTTGAAGGACTGCGATATTGGTAGTATGATGAACTGGAATGCTTTGGAAAGAGCAATCGTAGAGGGTGATAATCCCGTACAGGTAAAGAGTATATACCATAGCAGTATCCTGAGTAGCGCGGGGCACGTGAAACCCTGTGTGAATTAGGCGGGACCATCCGCTAAGGCTAAATACTCCTGAGAGACCGATAGTGAACCAGTACCGTGAGGGAAAGGTGAAAAGAACCCTGAATAAGGGAGTGAAATAGATCCTGAAACCATACGCTTACAAGCGGTCGGAGCCCATTATAGGGTGACGGCGTGCCTTTTGCATAATGAGCCTACGAGTTACCGTTGCCAGCGAGGTTAAGGTGTTCAGCACCGGAGCCGCAGCGAAAGCGAGTCTGAATAGGGCGTTTTAGTTGGTAGTGGTAGACGCGAAACCGTGTGATCTACCCATGGGCAGGGTGAAGCTGTGGTAACACACAGTGGAGGCCCGAACCCGTTGACGTTGAAAAGTCTTGGGATGACCTGTGGGTAGGGGTGAAAGGCCAATCAAACTCGGAAATAGCTCGTACTCCCCGAAATGCATTTAGGTGCAGCGTTGTATTAGTTATATAGAGGTAGAGCTACTGATTGGATGCGGGGGCTTCACCGCCTACCAATTCCTGACAAACTCCGAATGCTATATAATGATTTACAGCAGTGAGGGCATGGGTGCTAAGGTCCATGTCCGAGAGGGAAAGAACCCGGATCATCAGCTAAGGTCCCTGAGTGTATGCTAAGTTGAAAAAACGCGGTTTGACTGCTTAGACAGCTAGGATGTTGGCTTGGAAGCAGCCATTCATTTAAAGAGTGCGTAACAGCTCACTAGTCGAGCGGTCGAGCATGGATAATAATCGGGCATAAGCATACCACCGAAGCTATGACATACGTAAGTATGGGTAGGGGAGCATTCTATAGGCATAGAAGCTGTACTGTGAGGTATGGTGGAGCGTATAGAAACGAAAATGTAGGCATAAGTAACGATAAGCGGTGCGAGAAACACCGCCGCCGAAAGACTCAGGATTCCTCAGCGATGCTAATCAACTGAGGGTTAGTCAGGGCCTAACGCGAACCCGAAAGGGGTAGTGGATGGACAACGGGTTAATATTCCCGTACCTGCATAGTAATAAAAGTGACGGAGTCGAGGATTCGGTGCGTGCTGACGGAATAGCACGTTGAACCACTTATAAGAGTGGGATAGTACACTAAAGCTTCGGCTGCGGTGATAATCCGGAGTATCGACTTCCAAGAAAAGCGAACTATGCAGCCTGTACCGTAAACCGACACAGGTAGTTGGGATGAGAATTCTAAGGCGCTCGAGCGATTCATGGCTAAGGAACTAGGCAAAATAGACCTGTAACTTCGGGAGAAAGGTCGCCTACAGCGATGTAGGCCGCAGTGAAAAGGTCCAGGCGACTGTTTATCAAAAACACAGGGCTCTGCTAAATCGAGAGATGATGTATAGGGCCTGACACCTGCCCGGTGCCGGAAGGTTAAGAGGAGGGTTTAGCTTCGGCGACGATCTGAATTGAAGCCCCGGTAAACGGCGGCCGTAACTATAACGGTCCTAAGGTAGCGAAATTCCTTGTCGGGTAAGTTCCGACCTGCACGAATGGTGTAACGATCTGGACACTGTCTCGGCCATGATCTCGGTGAAATTGTAGTATCGGTGAAGATGCCGATTACCCGCAGTGGGACGAAAAGACCCCGTGCACCTTTACTATAGCTTCGTATTGACTTTGGATAAGTGATGTGTAGGATAGGTGGGAGACTTTGAAGTGGCGTCGCCAGGCGTTGTGGAGTCATTGTTGAAATACCACCCTTTGCTTATCTGAAGCCTAACTCTGAGAAGAGGACAGTGCGTGGTGGGTAGTTTGACTGGGGTGGTCGCCTCCAAAAGCGTAACGGAGGCTTCTAAAGGTACCCTCAGCACGCTTGGTAACCGTGCGTAGAGTGCAATGGCACAAGGGTGCTTGACTGAGAGACCTACAAGTCGATCAGGTTGGAAACAAGAGCATAGTGATCCGGTGGTTCCGAATGGAAGGGCCATCGCTCAAAGGATAAAAGGTACGCCGGGGATAACAGGCTGATCTCCCCCAAGAGCTCACATCGACGGGGGGGTTTGGCACCTCGATGTCGGCTCGTCACATCCTGGGGCTGGAGAAGGTCCCAAGGGTTGGGCTGTTCGCCCATTAAAGTGGCACGCGAGCTGGGTTCAGAACGTCGTGAGACAGTTCGGTCTCTATCTACTGCGGGCGTTAGAAATTTGCGTGGCTCTGACTCTAGTACGAGAGGACCGAGTTGGACCAACCGCTGGTGTATCTGTTGTCCTGCCCAGGGCACTGCAGAGTAGCTATGTTGGGAAGGGATAAGCGCTGAAAGCATATAAGCGCGAAACCCACCACAAGATGAGATTTCTTTAAAGGGTCGTGGGAGATGACCACGTTGATAGGTTACAGGTGTACAGGCAGTAATGTCATAGCCGAGTAATACTAATCACCCATAGACTTATGTAGTGTATTTTTTATATCGATTTTTTACCCTTGTCATTTTTATTATCTCAATATGTATCTTATACAGGAGAACTTACAGTTCTTACTGAGAATTTAAGGTGGTTATAGCGATGGGGCTCACCTCTTACCATTCCGAACAGAGAAGTTAAGCCCATCCGCGCAGATGGTACTGGGAAACCGGAAGAGTATGTCGCCGCCTTCTTTAAAAAAGCACGTATCCATAACAATACGTGCTTTTTTT
>NZ_JBBEWR010000030.1:0-5292 GCF_037646345.1 Ascidiimonas aurantiaca
TATTGCAGGTAACGGTTTGGCTATGAGTTGCGTGGGTTAGCGGTTAACTTTGCAAGCCTGCCTACCGGTAGGCAGATACACACAGAGTTGGAAATTCCTGCGGAATTTCCAAAGTAGGCGAGAACCAGCCATTAATTATACACGGTGTTGCCAGTAGTTTTTTATTCATCAGTTCCTATATATTGTAATTCGTTTTCTGTCTTTGAAAGTTGAAAATGAATGTGAATAGTTCCATCTTCCATAGGTTCTTTTAGATAGTATTCTCGATTAAGATAATTCTCCGTTTCAAAATTCAATTCTTCAAAAGTGTCATAGTCCGCTGACGGGAAATTATTTTTAAAATCTACAATTTTTAAAAACCCGTTAGATTCTCTTATTTCCTTTGCAATTCTCGATTTGTCGGAATCCGAAATTTGAATTTTTAGAGTGTGTGCGTAGTCCATAAATCCGCCACTTTCATTTTTCAGGATTTTAAAATCGTCTTTCAATTCAATATTATGTTCCGATAATAATTTTCGTGCATCATTTTTGCTAAAAGTCCAGTCACTTATCCAAGGTGACATACATAATAGGATAAAACCTAAAGTCAAAAATGACGAGACATATTTTCCAATTTTCGGTCTTTTAAATATTCTAAAAGTCCAATAAGTCAGAAATATGATTTGAAAGACCAAAATAAATGGCCAAATAAAAATCACAAGAAATTCCAATCCCGCTAAAATTGTCCAAGCAATAATTATGCATAAAATAATTCCAGTTATAATTCCAGTTCGTTTATTTCCTTCTTTAAATGGAAGCCAAAAACAAAGGACTGTTAATCCTAATAAAACTAAACTTGATATGAGATTGAAGTGGTTCATTTAAATTACTGGCAACGGTTACGTATATGAAACGTTTGGCATTTCGAAGCACTTTCCTGTCAAGTTACAAGTACTTTTGATACGGGCTGACAGGTCCAGTAACTCACTGACTGCCAAATGTTTTATATACGATGTTATGCAAAGTCATTTCTTAAGTTTGATTCTCTATAAATTGATGTAATAATCAGAAAGAACAAAAGAGAGAATTAAGGTTACTATACACGGTGAAGCTTACGACTTCGACAACATTGATAATCCTCTCTCTTTTACTACTTAAATCACGTTCAGTTCTGTGAGACTTTAGATCTCGTTTTCAAGTTGTTGTGATACCAGTAGCTAGTTCTTTCATAAATCATTTCTTATGAATAAATATAAAGAAACTTATGGAGTTGACATCAGTAAGGATGTCTTTGATGTACATGGTAGTAACAAAGGTCACGACCAGTATAAGAACGATGAAACGGGATTCAAGAAATATCTTAAAGAATTACCTCAAGGTTCATTGGTGGTTATGGAAGCTACCGGTTATTATCATTATAGACTTGCACAGTTTCTTTACAAAAACGGAGTATTGGTTTCTGTTGTAAACCCATTGTCGATAAAACGTTTCATACAAATGAAACTGGCAAAGGTAAAGACGGACAAAAGCGATGCAAGGGCCATATGTGAATATGCCCTTATAAACGAAGTTCCGCTCTACAATGCTTTGACGGATACCCAGAGTGAGTGTCTACAGTTGTTCAGGTTATTGGATACGTATTTAAAACAGCGTACCGCAACTAAGAACAAGATACATGGAGAAGCTGTTTTGGGTATACCCTCAAAGTTTGTTTATCGTTCTTTGATACGTAACAAGAAGCAGCTCAATAAGGAAGTGGCAGCTATCGAATCAAAGATTTTGTCATTGGTAAAAGTGGATCAACAAGAACAATTGACCTTGTTGACTTCCATACCAGGAATAGGGCAAAAGACTGCGTTATTTTTAATAGTGGTAACTGATGGTTTTAGCAAGTTCGAAACGGCATCACAGCTATGTAGTTATGTTGGTATAACCCCAACGATACGTGAGTCAGGAAGCAGCGTAGGAGGTCGTGCACGAATAAGTAAGGTTGGTAATAGAAAGCTTCGCAATCTATTGTTTCTATGTTCTTTTAATGCTTGTAAACACAATAAGGCTTGCAAGGAAGTTTATGAGCGAATCGTGAACAAAGGAAAGAGTAAGAAACTAGCATTGATAGCAGTTGCTAACAAACTACTCAAACAGTCTTTTGCCATTGCAAAATCTGGTAGACCATATGATGAAACTTACGTTTCCATACTGCCAAGATAAAGAAGATAGATTAAATAAAAAAAGCTCAAAGAATCAAGTTGTTGAACCTATGAGCGTGGAATAATATTGTCTCAAATTAAGGAAGAATTTGTTTGTTTTTTACCTCAGTTCTTTGTTATGCAAAGTCATTTCTTTAGTTTAAATTCCATATATTTTGTTGAATCAGACTTGTTCAAAGAGATATACAGTCGATTATATTTTTTATTCAATTCCATAATTGTTATAGCAAACGTGTTTTGATTATATACTGGTTCTTTGGAAAGTATGTTCTTAATCGTCTCGGCATTAATAGTCGTATTTTTTGTCAACTGCCGATTTACTGTTTCTACTTTTTTGTCGGAAATTGAAATTGCTTCAGGAATTGTTCCATATAGATTTTTTAGATAATTGTTATAAAACGGATGGTATGAATTGTTCGTCAGCGGATTATTTCCGTGAAACGTGTAATATTTTGTGGAATCGGGCCAATATTCTTTTATTAGGTCTGTTGCACATTCTAATGAAATGATATTGCTTCTTGACACTATTATGTAATTTTGACCAGAAGCGTGCTTTATGGTCTTTATATAAGATACTGCATCATCAAATGTTTTTCTTTCCAAAACACCCCTTGAAACAAATGCGACAGGAAGTCCACTCAAAGCACTTTTAAGATTTGTCAAACTGTTTTCAGTAACACTTATATTTTCGTTTAATCCGTTTATTCCGATGTATCCAGCAAATGTGGTTACTAATTTCCTTGAATTTGAGTTTTTATCTTTAATATCTAATAATAATGGGAACTTGTGATAGTAAGTTGGTATGTCAATAGTTTGGGCATTCCAATTAGTTCCACCATCTTTTATAAAATTGTTTACTCCAAGAGAAGTGCAATGATGCGGCATTTTAATCAATCGAGCATTTGTCCAGATTTCATCTACTAGCTGAAATGCAAATATCGTGTTAAAATGAATCCCAGAGCCTTTGCTAATTCCTTTTACTTCATCGAAAAGTTCAGGTGTCCATTTTTTGATGGAAGGAATATAATTTGTAGAGTCAAGAAACATCTTTATGAAAGTATCGGCTGGCATTTGATATTTTGCTTCAATGTCTTGTTTCCACAAACCAATAAGTTCATTAATCTCTTTTCTTAAAAGTTTTCCGTGTTGCTCCCCGTTTTCAAAAGCGGTTCCATTTAAGTGCAGAATGGGTAAGTCGGTGTGGGTCGTATCAAGAATAACATTGTCCGAGACGGCTGATTTTGTTTCACAAGAAATAAATATTACAGGAAACAAAATTATTACAAGTATTTTAATCACTGTTTTCATTTAGTCTGTGTCATTGGGACGGTATTATAATTTTGCATAACGTCCACAGCTATGGTTAGTGCGGGAGTTAAAAGTAATGAATTTCCTTCTAATCACTTAGCCAAAACTTTTACTTTGTTTTATCTTTTCAGTTCTAAAGCCAAATTAAAGATTTGGCGGACTTAGTAGAAATTCTAGAGCTTAGACTTAAGAACTAAAACCCGCATTAATTATAGGTAATGTTAGGCACTGGCTTTTACTTTTTTCTCACTCTTAATTTTTCAACTTCCTCAATTGAAAGTCCTGTTGATAATGCAATCGTTTCGTTATCGACTCCGTTTCTTTTGAACTCTTTTGCTATTTCAACGGTTTTCTTTTTATTCGCAATTTCAGTAGCCTCTTTTTTAAACCTCTGTTCTAAAACATATTTAGGAACATACTTTGTGCTTTTTTTCAATTCGTCTAAAAGTCCAGTATCAGCAAAACTCAAATAACTTTTATTAGATATTATCAAACGGTCAAGAACCTCGGTGTCCACAATAATTCCAACTTGAATTAATCTATCAGACACATTTTTATCGCCTTCTGATGGTTTTAATTCTCCGCTTGGGTGGTTATGACATAAAATTATTTTTACAGCTCTTTTTTGCAATGCAAAGCTAAAAACCTCCATGGGCTCCGCTAATGTTTTATTTACGGTTCCTAAACTAACGAGTTCTATAAAAAGAATGCGATTGTTGTTTGCCAATCCAATAACCCAAAAGTGTTCTCGGTTTTGGTCAATTTTGTTTTATCTGAGTAAAACCTTTTGCATAATTCCGTATATGTCATCAGAATTCAAGATTTTAATTTTTTCCTCTTCTGTAAGTTTTATGTCCATAACATAAAAGTAGGATTTTTTAGTAGATTATTTAATACTAAAAGTATTCATTAACGAGTTTTCTTTTCTAATTTTTCTAATCTTTTTTGTAAATCAAGAAGCTTTTTATTTATAGATTTTAGTTCATTTATTTCTTTTGTTTGTTCTTTAATTTTTTTCTCTTGCTCAATAGTATAAAGTGTTAATTCCTCTATTTTTTGTAATAACTTAGCATCCATTTCTCCAAGATAAATTCCATTTTCAGCGACCTCTTTTGCGCTTGGAATATTTTTTAAATGTCCTTTTTCTTTGATTTGTTTTTCTACCTCAAAAAGTGTTGGTAATTTATAATCTTTTTCAAAAACAAAGTCAGACCAACCATTTGATTCTACTTTGACCTCTCTTGCTGCTATTGAGCCTTCTACTGCAAGTTTATGAGAACCTGTGGAATAAGTTCCAATACCTACATTTCCATTTTCTTTGAGGAAAAGACTGTATTTATAGTTTGGTAAATCATAATAAAATAACATCCCATGATATGCATTTCTAATCCCCATCTTATTTATCGATTCATTTGTAGGGTTTAAACTAAGTATTCCACTTTGCATTGTAATACTCCCGTTGACAGTTAGTTTTGAATCAGGATTTGTCGTTCCAATACCAATATTTCCGTTTTTATAGATAAAATCAGCTTTTAGACCAATCTCGGTTTGTATTTTTTCTTGCGCTTTAGTTCCAAAACTTATTCCGAGTAATGCAATAAATAAAATTTTTGTTTTCATGTGTTTATGATTCTGTTTTTATAGTTTCTATTCAGTTTAGCTTGTGCCTAACGGTCTAGTATAACCGTCAGTTACGGGTTTTAAGTTAATGTTTTTCGGTTAAGCACTGACGTTAGCAATTCCGAGTGGATTCGGACGTAGTCGAATCCGCCGTAATTGCGGTTATACATTGTTA
>NZ_JBBEWR010000031.1:0-4614 GCF_037646345.1 Ascidiimonas aurantiaca
AAAGGAGTACCTCCTCCTTTTGGTGTACCACCAGTGCTTTCTCGTACTACCCTTAGGAAAAGGGATGTCTTTCTAAAGAACTTTTGGTACTAATTCTGTACTCATTTCATATTGTGGCCAATGCTTACATATATGTATGGCAGTTATTACTAATATAGCAATGATGGTTTGTTTTTATGCATTTATGGCATAGTATCACTGTGAGTTACGGGGTAGTGTGTGTTTTTTAGGTTTTGTTCCTTTTTACTCGTCTAAAAAGGAACGGAAAAAGGGGTGTTTTTCTAAAAAGCTTTTGGCAGGGTGCCCTTTGGCAAGCTCTGGGTGCCCAGCGGCAAGATAAATGCGGGTAGCGGTAATACTCTTATGGGCCCGGTGGCGGTATAACTTACAAGCTTAAAATACAAAGCTTGTTTTTATAAGGTACCTGCCTGTTTTGTGCATGCACCTCTTTATATGCACTATACACCTGTTAATTTTTTACAATACCCCGGCTATTTTGCTGTTTACCCCTTTTGTTTTTTTGAAGCGTATAGGTGTTTTACTAAACACACTACCTGTTTTTGGTATGCGCATGTGTATTTTACCTGTTGGTATGACTATTTGCAACGGGTAGTTGTGTATTTGAACGTGGTACTTGCTTATATGCTTTTTAACCCGGTGGGTTTAGGCATTTTCTTTGGGCCTCCTGAAAATTATTTTGCTTATTTCTCTGGCTTGGGCATTGGAGGTACCGAAAACGGACTTTACGTAGGCTTTTACGGCCAGTGCTACATCTATAAGGCCGGTATTGGGCTGGTTAATGATGTTTATACGCGTATCGCGTTTACGAGAAAGCTCGGCAAGGGCGGTATCTACATTTTTGTTGAGTATTTCTAGCTGGTTTTCCAGGGCTTTAAGGCTCTCTATTTGTAAGTCTGGCTCGTTGGGGGTATATTCTGGGCGGGTTTCTAACAGGGCTACGAGGGTTTTGAGGTTTCCTAAGCGGGCATCTACACTCATTTGTGATACGGAGATACGCGCAGGTGCAGGTGCGGGCTCTGCTATGGCAGCGGCGGTATTGGCAGAAAGGGGTTGCTGCTCTGGGGTTTTGCTACCGGGCGCACGGCGGCCGTTAAGTTTGCGTACTACGGTACGCAGGTTGTCTTCTATTTCTGTGGGGAGGCCACAGGCTATGGCTGCGTTTTGTACGCGGGTAATAAGCTTGCTAAGGGGTTTGTATGCGGCGGTTCTGGCAGCTACGGCATTTTTATAATTGGCGAGGCTCTCATTTACCTCTGCATTGGCATCTTTACTTTCTTGTAAAAGTGTTGATAAGGCGGGTATAGTGAGGTTTTCTCTTGAGGGGTTATAACTGGTACCAAAGGAGGTACATATGGTAATAAGCTTTTCAAATTTTGCGGTGTTTCTAACAAAACCGGTTTCTATGGTACTTGCCATGTTTTTATAATTTGGGGTTATACAATAGGGCAAATATCTAAAGTTGTGTGTAGAAATGAAAGAAAAAACTTAAAAAAATGTAGGTTTATATATGTTTTTTTATGGTTTTGTAGCTTATTTTATGTTGAAAACAGGTTTTTACTATTTTATACCTATTTGAGGGCTGCTTTATTTAAGGATATATGTTTACTAAAGCGTAGCAAACTAGTGGTTGCAAATTATGTTTAGACATTATGGCCTGTGGTTTTTTATAAATCTTCCACTATTTGTTCGAGTGAAATTAGTCTTGATGTTAAAAGCATAATTTCATCGTAAGTAGCTGATTTCCTAAAGATTTCCCTAATTTCATAAATCAAATGTGGTATTTCGGCATCCTTTTCTACTATAATGAACTTAATGTCTTTGGGTTTGAAATTTAATTTCTTGTGGCTTGCAAGTTTTATGTTTATCAATCTTCTTTTTGATGGTGATTCATAAAACTCTCTCTTATAAGAGTCCTTAACTCCGATTTTATTAAGTAAATTTTTAGGGGGGACATATCTCCATTCTCGCTCATCATAAAATTTAACATTACCAAATTCTTTTCCATTACTATACCCCTTTCCTTGGTAAGGTTTTATATATTTAAGGAAATGACCTAGTTGTATTGATAGTTCGAAAATCTTTTCGTTTTGAGAGGCTAAAAAATCGAATTTATCTGATTCTAAAGTGTTTTTTTGGTCTTCGGTAAGAGTTTTATTGAGGGAAATAAACTCTTTATTCTCTTCATTATCATCAATGTTAAAGAACTTATCTAAGTCTGAGGTTAACCGATTTAAGATATTTGCGGTCTCGGATTTTTCAGTTGTATAAATTACTGGACTTAAACCATTTTTTATACCCCATTCCTTGGATAGTCCAATAGAGTAAGAACCATATTTTGATGTATGATTTTTAATTTTTGATAATGGAATATCGCAAAAACAAGTCATTGGTAGCACAAGTTCTTTTTTTCCATTTATAATGTTACCATAAGATTCAAGGCTATATCTAATGTAAATTCCATTTTTCAAAATACTGGTCAGAAAGTTTTTGTTTCTAGTAAAATGAAAAAGAGTATTTGCACTTATGGTTTCTTTCATCTCGTTCTAATTACACCCAACGTCTCGTATAAGAAACGTAGGGCAGGTAATAAGCGATACGTTTCGGATTGGTACTAAGCCGAATATAAATATTTTGCTTTTATCTTTTTTCTCATAAACGCCAAATTTTATAGTTGGCTAATTTGCAAATCAACACTAACCTTTCGATTAAGCTCGAAAGCCCTATGTTTTCTTATACATTTTTGGCAACTGCTTTTTTATTTTTTAAATCAGTCACTTTCCATAATTGGTAATTCAGTCGATACATTTTTTTAAATGCCTCACAACATTTTCTTACCATAAATTCAAATTCTTTTTCTTTTGTCCAAGTGATTTTAAATTCTCCAACGCTACTTGAACTGTATTGCCAGTCTTCATTGGTAATGTCGAAAAAGTGTTTTCTCATTATTCGGAAAATCATACTCTTATTCGTTTTGAATAAGTCGGGAAATTTTTTTCTTTGTTTATCAGAAGTGAATTCATATTCTTCATACTCAAATCCGCTAAACTCCGATAATTCCATTAGGCTTTTCCAAAACTGGTCATCCATATACCTCAAGTTATCATTAAACCTTAAATTGGTTGACAAATAAATTCCATTAAGGTCAAGTCCAATTCGGTAATCACAATTTGTTTTTAGCGATTTGATAATTAATTCAGGTCCATATAAATTTTGGTAAAACTTATCATATTCCCAATTGTCTTTAAAATTTCCATATTCAAAAGAATATTCGGCAAGCTTTGAAAGTCCATTTACACAATCAATTGCAATTTTCCAATTGTCATCTGTTGAATAGTCAATGTCAGAGTTACTCAATTCGATATAAGCATTTATCTTTTCAATAATTGGATTGAATTCAGATGAATGTTTGTCAATGAGTTTGTCTAACTTTTTATTCAAATCGTTCGGTTTTTCAAAGTTGTTGCCAACGCCCAAATATACGCATTGCGGTTATTTGCATTTTATTTATGGCGGTTATCTAACTACGCTAACTGCTATAATAATGCGTATTTTGCCTTTTGTAATTGGGATTTGTACGTTTTTTTTACAATAAAAAAATATATGCTTTTACGAATAAAAGATATATTATATACTTAGGCGTCTTTTAATATTTTTTTAAGTTCGGTTTTGGTGAGACCCGTCATTTTCTTAATCATATCTATATCAAAGCCTTCATCTTGCATTTTAAGGGCTATTTGTATTGCCTTTTCTTTTTCGCCCCTTTCTTTTTCTTTTTGGAGCTTGAACTCCCGAATCATTTTTTCTTCTTTTTTGAGTAACTCGTACAAACCACTTTTTTTAATTTGCTCTATTAAACCCTGAGCAGCAAAACTGGTAAAGCCGGTCTCGGTAATGATAAGATGCTCTATGACCTCTATCTCTATAAACCTGCCTACTTTTAAAAGGCGGTCTGTAAAATCAACATCGTCTTGAGATGGTTTTAAAATACCACTGGGGTGGTTGTGTATTAATATTACTTTGGGAGCAAGTTTGTAAATGGCCATTCTAAAAACATCTGGCGGATGCACGTTTACACGGTTGTCTCGCCCAATAGCTATAAGCTCTAAAAAGAGTATGGTGTTGGTCTTGTCTAACCCTAATGCCCAAAAATACTCTTGTTTTCTGCGTACTTTGTTTTGGCGCAACAGTACCTGCTGCATAATTTTGTAAACATCGTCTTGATTGGCTATTTGTATTTTTTGTTCTTCTGTAAGGCGTACATTCATATTATTATAAAAATAAATGGGTTTTTATACGGGGTACTGCTTTTGTTTTTTATACTTAGCAAAGTAAGAAATTTTTTTAAAATTAAAATGTATGTAAATGGTAGGTTTTTTGTGGTGTTTTTGGTTTTGTTGGTTTTTGCTGGTCTAACAATGATGTTTTTCTAAAAAGATTTTGGTACTAATTCTGTACTCATTTCATATTGTGCTAATGCTTACATATACGTATGGCGATTATTACTAGTATAGCAATGATGGTTTGTTTTTTTGTAAGGGGGTATGTTTATGTTGTTTTTTGATTTTGTTCCTTTTTACTCGTCTAAAAAGGAAC
>NZ_JBBEWR010000032.1:0-4048 GCF_037646345.1 Ascidiimonas aurantiaca
AACTGGCCCTCGGGAGGGGATAGCCAGGACGGTTCCCTGGGCAATAGCGGTGGTTCCGGAGGTGGAGGCTCCAATGGCGATACCGGGAACGGTGGCGATAACCCCGGTGACGGCCAGGCCGATTGTATAGCCGATGGCAATGGTAACTGTATTGGCGATGTGACCACCCCCGTACTATTATTAAACGATGCAGCACTGGTAAGTGTCCGGCTTAATATTACCAACAGCGCACGTGCCGACTGGCTTTTTAACCATTTAGAGGTCGCCTCCCGCATCTATAGATTCCTGGCCATCCATAATTTTAGTGCCGAGGCCAAAGCAGAGGCCCTGATGCACATTGATGCCGAAAGGGCCAACGATAACGGCTGGACACCTAAAACCGGTACGTTTGCCAACCGTAAGGCGCTGGAGTATATAGCTGTTTATCAACCGGCCTGGGGAGAGACCATGTATTTGTTAAAAAGCGGGCGCATACTGTACCGCTCTGCTACCAAACGGGCCATTAACAAAGCCGATGCCGGAACCCTGGCCTCTACCGAACCCCCTATGGACGGGTACAACTACATACGCAGTACCGAACAGGAAGAGCCCGAGCCGCGATGGTATGAGTTTCGTATGCCCCGGCCCGATTACCCCGATACCGACCTTACCTTTTTATTTGAGGCTTTCTGGACAGGGGTCAAGCTGGCAGGGCGCTATGCCGTACCTATTGAAGATGCTATGGTACTTATTGACGGAAAAGACTTTGACGGGGTTTCGCAAAGCAAGGCCGTAGCAGGTATATTTATACTGGTAGATGTAGTACCCGGGGGCAAACTGTTGCGTATTACCCGTAAGGCCGGCTATGCCTTAAGCGCCGTGCCTCTCGTAAAAGTAAGTCTGGACGCCGTATCCAGGACCCAGCGCAGGATCGTGAAACAGTTTGAAAACAGCATACAAACTGCCAGCAATGCCAGAAAAGGGAATTTTGCAGAAATGCGTGTGGACCTGGATTTTGTAGAAAAGGGCTATGAGGCACTACATGTAAACCGTAAGGCCAATATAGATGCTGCCGGGCATACCGGTATAGACCATATATTCAGGAATCCCGAAACCGGGGAGTTTATTATTGTAGAGGCCAAGTACCACGGGACCGGAGGGCTTAATCCCGGAAACCCGGCGACCGACCTTGCCCGGCAAATGAGTAAAAGGTGGATTAGTGATGGAAGTGAAGTATTTGGAAGGGATAGGCTTTGGAAAGCTCTTGATGGGAATGCAGCGTTATATCATCAGATAAAAGATAATTATACTCCCGTAGTAGGATATGTACAGGCCAATGGTACCATAAATTATAAATTTGTAGATATAGATGGTTATGAAATATCAAGAGAATTTGTTCAATAAATAAAATAGTATGAAAATTTCAAGAAGCCCGGGATATTATGATGCTTGTATCAAAAAAAATAATAATACCATTGAGAGGAGAGAAAACGAAGTTAAGAACTTTGTACCCAATCCTTTAAATGATGTGATGCCTGGAAGGCCAAGTAATGAATCTATTATTGCGAGTAATAAACTGGTTACTTTTAGTTTACGTCTTGATAACTTATCTGCTTCTTTTTCCCGTGGCGATGATTTAAATGAATTAAGGAAGCGGTTTTCCGAAACGGTACAGGTTATGGGGGCCGTATGGGATAAGAAGTATGTTAAAATATATGAGGGGCGTGAACGAAAAGAAGTGGACCGGTATTATCTGGATCATAATATTCAGATGCGCTGGATGCTGGCTCTTAGTGTTTTACTGGATGTGCCGGAAGAAGAATTTACCATTTTATACGATCTCGTAAACCGGGATCGTATAAAAGATGCGCTATATGATTATTTGATCTCCTACAGGGTACCTGACCGGGAGCTTTCTGAAAAAGTATATCCTGAAGTGCCTTTTAATAATATCCGGGTGATCCTGGTAGAAGAGAATAAGGCCCAATGTGAGGCGATGATAAAACACTACCTGGAAAAAGAATGGCTTAAGACCTATAAAAATACAGGATGGGCAAAAGCACATCTCTATCCTGAAGAAAAGTATTCTTTTTTTGGTATGTGGGCCTTTGAGGTAGCGGCCATTGTAAAGATCAAAGGCCTGGACGATCATAGTTTTAGAGATCATATACATTATCCTGACAGGTTGTTGCATAAATAAAATAGTATGAAAATTTCAAGAACTCCGGGATATTATGATGCTTATATAAAACGAAATGAAAGGTTTATTAAACAGGATGAGGAAAAAGTACAAAATTTTGTACCTAACCCTCTAAATGATGTAATGCCCGGAAGGCTAAGTAATGAATCCATTCTGGCAAAAACTAAGTTAACAACGTTTTTTTTAAGACTTTACAATTTAATTGCTGCCTTTTCCCGTGGCGATGATTTAAATGAAATAAGGAAGCAATTAAATTTTAAATCTTATTAAAAATGAATGAAAACAAACAAATTTTAGACGAATTTGGAGAATTGGTTGTAAAAAATGTTTTTGATACTGAATACCGGTTTATTTTGAATAAAGTTGAAGACCTGGCAAAAACCGAGGGTTACAAAAATCTATTCAAAGAGATGAATTCTGTTCAAAAGAAAGAAATAGAATACTATACCAGAGAACTATTGAAGGGGACAATTTTTGATTTTTTGAAAATCTTTGAGGAGAATACGCAATTTAAAATTGTATATGATAAAAATGGAAGTTTAATTGATCTGGAAGAAATAAGCGAAATGCTTAAAGCCGAACTCATCATAGAGAATGGATGGTTGGCTCGTTTTAGTAAGGAAATAGATAAAGATGAAATACTTTAGTGTAAAGTGTTTAAAAGTATTAGGTCTAATGTTTTAAGTGAATAACCACGGTTGTTTTTTTGTCAATGTCACAGTATTTTCTAAATGAAATATTTTGTTCTTAGCAATTCTGACGATTTAAAAGAAATAGGATATTATCCTCAGACGGATTATGAAAAAAACTATGATCCTACTACTGAGAAATCACATTTACAGGTTACGTATGATAAATTTCCAGATTTTATACCTGAATATAAGTTGGAGTTGCATAAAAATGCAGTTCCAACTAATTTGATACCGGGGGTTGGCGGACATCACGGGATACTTGTAGACCAAAAATTAAGAAAACTACTCGAAGGCTATAAGTTACCTAAACATCACTTTTACAAAATAGATGTATTCCATAATGGACAACGGCTAAATTATTTCTGGTTACACTTTGTCTTGCCTGATATTTGGGAGTATATTGATATGGAACGCTCAACAGTTAGCATAGCTCATAATGTAAACCCACTCAACAAAATTGTACTTCCCATGCTGCACAAGGAGTATGTTATTAAATTGATAAAGCATTATCTCACAAAGTTTGAGTATCATTTATTTCCTGAGAAAATCTTTTTTAAAGAAAACTTTATTCCTTATGATATAATTACATTAAACGAGCTTTATCATGGAAATCTAATAAGTATGGATCTAAGAAAATCTATGCAACAACAAAAAATCTCGGGTATTAGTACAGGTCTTTTTAAACCAATTGTATGAGGAATTTTAAAAAAACCTTTGGTCTTTAGCTACTTGGTTTAAGCATGAAATATCCCAGGTATTTACTCAATAAATAAAAAATGTTATGAAAAGTTCTCGACCTAAGGAACACTTTGAGGCAATAATCAGAAGGAACACTGAAATCATTAAAAAAAGAGAAGATGAAATAAAAAAATTTGTACCCAATCCACTGAATGAAAATGCACCGGAAAGAAGTGATAATGAATCCTACCTTTTAAAAATTAGGTTAGTTACTTTCTTTTTAAGGTTGCATAATCTTATAGCTTACTATTCCCAAGGAGAAAATTTAAGTTTTCTACAAAAACAGTTTTCCGAAACAGTACAGGTTATGGGGGCCGTATGGGATAAGAACTATGTAAAAATGCATTTAGGTAGAAAACAAAGACCTATAAGTATATATTATCTGGATCATAATATCCAGATGCGCTGGATGCTGGCTCTTAGTGTTTTGCTGGATGTG
>NZ_JBBEWR010000033.1:0-3911 GCF_037646345.1 Ascidiimonas aurantiaca
GTGTTACTGTAATATACCTGGGTACCGCCCAGGGTTTGGGCAGTGGTACTACGCCCCTCATAGGCGGTATAGGCAGTGAATAAGCACCCGTTTGACCCACAAGGCGAACTAAAACCCCTGTTTTATACGCTCTAACAAACTCTCGCTATTTCAATGAGTCATCATAAACCTCTTTTAAGAGGTTTATTATAAATACAAATTATTGATAATCAAATTAAAAAATCAAGCTTTTCTGTAAAGCACCCGTTTGGGACACTACCGACACTACCTACTTATGCATAAAAAAACCACCTCACTAAAAGGTGGTTTTTTCAATATTCGACCTAATAATTATTTTAAAGTGAAGGTTGACAAAACCACTTCAAACAAATTTAAATATTTTTCATATTTACTACTTTCACTAGACAAAGTAAGTACATAGACCTTTCCATTTTTGATATAATAATGCTGAACAAAAGTTAAGGGGATATTATTTTGAGTTAATACAAACTTCAGTTTCAAACAATCTAAACCGTCTACATTTAATTTCTTCTTTTCTATCAATTTACCAACAGCGCTAATTTCAGATATGGTTTTAGATACAAAATCATCAAAACTACTATTTGTTATAGGTTGAGTTGCCAGATTGATATTTTCAATAAAAGTATCATTGGCATTCTCTGCTTTAGTTTTCAGGACAAAAACCGTATTGTTTTGTCCACTTTCGTCAAGCACAAAGCTTTCAGGGTAACTAACGTTGAACTCTTTTCTGTCCAGCTCTATTGTAGATAGTTGTGATTGGCAACTAAAACAAGTAAAAAATAATAAAAATTGTAAAAATATAACTCTCATAAATTATGTTAGTTTTTAATAATTGTAGCACACTGGAATACAAAAATAAGCGTATAAATAACATATGTCATCCAAAACCCATACCATTTATACAACAGTTCATCTGGTTGATTATTATTGATAAAGTCATTAAACAAAACTGCAATTTTAGGCATAATATAGAATACTATAAGTACTGCACTAAAACCTAATAAAATAAAGAACAGCTTATTTGGTATAGATAGACCAAAAGGATTCGTAAAATGAACAATTAATAAGCCTAGAACATAGACACCTAACAACACTTTCAATGTGCTATTTAGCTTTAACTTTTGTGTTAAAAACGAAAACAAAAGCAAGTTAATTGATGCAAAGAATAATATATAAAACAATTTCATATTAGTTTAATTTATTTGCGTTTTTTTCTAGAACCATAAATTCTTTGTTTAGTATTGGTTATTTCAAATCCTATTTTTAATCCAGCTCCTAATCCAATATGAGCCTTTCCAGTTACTTCAAACTCATTACTATTAGAGTCAAAAGTGGCTGCACCTCTAGCTCCTATATGAGCACTACCTAATGAGCCCCCAACTGTTATACCTATTTGTACGCCAAAAATGGAAATACTAGGTGTAACTTCTCCCTTTAAAGCATAAGCTCCTGCATTTGCTCCTAATTCAGCTCCATATTTTCCTTCTCCGCCTGTATAAAGCCCCGCATCTCCGCTTACTTCAGCAGAAAAAGCACTGCCTTCCGCTTCTACCGCTACATTATTATCTTCTGTACCTAACCTTGCTTCTGTATCGGCAGAAACACCATAAATACTAGCCATCCCATGAGCTCCGCCATCTTCAGTATAACCTTCATAGCCTGCACTAAAACCTGATACGCTACCTCTTAATTTTCCATATTTACCTTTTAATTGACCTTCTGCTTTAAAACCATAAAAACGTTTTCCTGTTTCTGTAGTTTCTATATGTGATCCTTGCGCAGTTCCAGTAGCTACAGTGCCCTCATTACCGTTCACTACAATTACTACTTCTTCTAGTTGATTGACAACATTATCTCCAACCGCTACACCAGGACCAGTATAAGCTATTGGCGGATCTTCCCCATTACCAAAAGGTATCATCCCATCCGGATCTATAAAGAACACAGGATTATCAAATGCATAGTTATACGGGCTGTGCCTACGCATCTGCTCGGCTAAGGGGTCTATGTTCATCCATCTTCCCAGAGCCGGGTCATAGTTCCTGGCGGTAATGTCATACCATTGCAGGTTCAGCTCGTCCTGCAATTCTTTCCCACCAAACTTCCAGCGTTGAGCCACACTGTTCCCCAGGGCGCCTATGCCGTCATTTACCCCACGTACCATTAACTCGAAGGGGTAGTAGGTGTTCTCTTCAATAAGCTCATCCTGGGTAATGTTCCCACCTTTGTCATACTGTACCAAGCCCAAGTTATAGTGAATATTTCAAAGAACTACCATAAGCCCCATTAAGAGGTTTATTATAAATATAAATTATTGATAATCAAATTAAAAACTCACGCCTTTCTGTAAAGCACCCGTTTGGGACACTACCCTACCGTCGTTATAAAAGATAAAGTTGTGCTCAAAATTTATAACATTACTGGTTTATCTTATTTATATTTGTTTTAATCTTTTTTTGAAGAGGTCTTTGACATTTAATTTCTTTAATAGTACCAATGTTGAATGCTCAAAAATGAAGAACAAAAGCTTATTCTTTTATAAATTGAACACTAATACCCACATAACTGATTTTCCTTCCATTTCTAATAAAGCTCTTTTGAGTGATCTTATTATAATCATGAAGGACAAGGAACTCTTTAAACCTTTTTCAGACCATTCAAGATAATATGTCAAACGAAGATAAGCCAATAATTATTAAATTCCTTGATCTGGCCATTAAGTATCCCAACGTTAAAAAGCATATGTCTCATACTAAATCTATTAAACTTCGATAAATGAACGCTAAAGAAGACCTATTCTTCCATGAAGACGATTATCTCCAAGTTGAGATTATACCTATAGACAACTTATTCGATCAGAGTAAAAACTTATCCAATCTCAAATATGATTTTGAAGAACATGGTTTTACCAACATAAGTTCGAGAGGTGCAAAAAAAAATCCAACTTCAAGTAAAAAAATATACAGCAGTCACTTGACAGAGATTTTAGAACGTTCTGCTATTACTGGTTTCAATAAAGTCTATACAGGATATGGTTCAAATTCAATTCTTAAAAACGGTATAAAGGCTTATGGCTATAAAGATTATGCTATTCTTTTTGACAGCCTTAATGGAATTGTACAAAATATATGGCTAGTTTTTAGTCCTAAACTTGAGATGCCCCTCTCTTCATATTCCAATTTATCGAACACTCTTTTTGAAATAGGTTCTAAATACAACATGATACTGATTGATTGGAATGAAGAAATTATTGTTGATCTAGGATCGCACAAAAAAACATTGGATTATCTAAATAGTTTATAAAAGCCCTAGTAAATACTAGGGCTTTTACTGAGCTAACATTTTTTATTAATAGTTTCCATTAATAACCTGAGACCCGTTCGGATAAGTATCCCTATATCCTCTATTTTGTTTTTGTATTCTTAAATTAACAGCATCTCCCCAAGTTTTAGGAACTCCTTTTTTAGTGGTGAATCTTTCTACTAAGTTATCAGGGAGTAATTCGTCAGCCTTGTGAACAACAGCTTGAACATCTATACCGGCTTCATGTGCGGCCAGAAGTCTCGTATTATCTAAACTTGTTAAACCACCATCAGCCATTTCAACAACATCTATTGGATTTCCTTGCCATCCGTTCTTTTTCATACTGTCAACTATATCACCTAAATCGTTGACCGAACTTTGACTGAATCTAATTTTGCTCGTTGATAATTTTGAGATGTTCTTTAGACTTCTATTAATAGTACCTAACTTACCAATTTTTGTGACTCCGCCGCCCAAGAATCCCCCTGCAAGGTTTTCATACGTTTCAACATTCGTTGCCACTGCTTTTAAGTCTGCCCCAAACTCCTCTAAACTTGTATTTTGAGCATAATCTGAAACGGCACCAG
>NZ_JBBEWR010000034.1:0-3713 GCF_037646345.1 Ascidiimonas aurantiaca
GTCATCATAAGCCTCTTTTAAGAGGTTTATTATAAATACAAATTATTGATAATCAAATTAAAATCTCACGCTTTTCTATAAAGCACCCGTTTGGGACACTACCCTTTCTGCGGGTCATTGTAATGGATGCTAAAATTAAATAATTTATGTAAGCTCTATTTTAACTCATTAACTATTTAATCTTCCTCCAAAAGTTTTTTTTTACCTTTCTCCAAAGCATTCATGAATACGGAATAGTTGACTTTTCCAATCATTCCTTTAAAGAACTCTATCTCTAATTGTCCTTTTTCTTTATTTATTTCACATAACAAGTTATCCCCTGACCATATTTCTATCACTAAATCCTCTCTATCAGGAACATCTACTATTTGTATTTCCATTTCTCTCATTATTTTATTTTTTCGATTAATCCAATAAATGTTTCTCCATCCGCAGAAAATCTTGCTCCTTGTCCATTTGGCGCCATAACTTCGAGAATATCACCAAATCTTGCATGATGCCTTGTTGTGGTGGTTGAAGCTGGGTTATTTAAAATATTACTAAGTATTTGCTCTCCTTGAGCATTTATGCTTGCTTGGTTTCCTGTTACTTTTGGGAATTTAGAGCCTGCTCTACTGCCATGTTTCTGTAAAGCTCTACCGATTTTGGTTAAACCTCCCTTATCCAAAAGTGTAGCTACTTTAAGTAAATTTTTTGGATTGTAGAATCCTCCAATCAGGCCAACAGTACCTAACCCTCCATTATAGGGTCCAAAAATAACATTACCTTGAGCATCCACATTATAGTTTCCAAAAGGACCTTGTTCAACTCTATACCCTTGTATATTAACAGCAACTTCTGCAAGAAAGTGATCTATCCCGGAAAGTTCCGCTATGGCGGGAAATCTATGATTTGTAAAAATAAATAATCCTTCCTGATTATTAGGTTGCGAACTACTTACTTCCACTTCATCTAACATAGTTATATGGTTTTCATCGCTATCTCGATACTCATCATACATTTCATCATCAGGGCAGGCTACTTCTTTTCCATTAGCATCAAAACATTTACCACCGGTTGGATCAAAAGCCACCACAGGATTGTTACCCATAGCCACATAAGGCGAATGAAACTGCTCATAAGGGTCTGTAGCAATGAATCTTCCCAAAGCAGGATCGTAATGTCTCAACTCAAACTCCAACAAATTGTAGCCAAAAGATTCACTTAGCTCTACTCCCTGATAGGTAAAGTAGTTATTTTCAGTGCCGTTTATCTGATTATTATAACCTTTATGTTCAAGTCCAAAAGGATAATAATTATTTTCTTCCCTAATCTCAGCTTGTGCAATTGAGCCATTATTATTATCATCTGAATACGACAGCCTTATATTCCCCAAGTGATCTCTATATTGATACACATACCTGAACTGCCCCCCACCGTCTTTATATACATAGCCTTCGGAGGTGTTAAAAAATTGTAGTTGGCCGTTCTCATAGACATAACCACCTAAATAGTCTGTAGTGGTAGTGTTCCCACTTTCGGTAACGGTCTTGCGAAGTTTGCTCCCGGCAGCATCATAGGTATATTGAATATTCCCACTAACAAAACTTACCTGGGTGGGTAAATTGAGATGGTTATAGGTAATATTCGTGATCCCTTTATTATCATCCCGGGTCATGTTGCCATTGCCGTCATAAAAGTATTCCGTAGTGGCTTCAGCTCCGTCTTTAAAACCGGTCACTGCACTGGCGGCTATGGCATCATCTACGGCCTGTAGCCGGTTGCCCTGATACCAATAGGTAAGATCATCCATCAATCCAAAACTCGAAGCATTTACATCCCGGTGGCCGTTCCTTGTCAGCCGGGTAATATTGCCCATCTGGTCATATTGCACTAAGCCCAGGCTATAGTGGAGATTTCAAAGAACTAGATAAGCCCTCTATTGAGAGGCTTATCTTAAATATAAATTATTGATAATCAAATTAAAAACTAAGGCCTTTCTTTAAAACATCCGTTTGGGGCACTACCGGGAACTACAATTTATGCTTGGAGCATCATAATAACCTATGGCTTTATGGATAGTTATCTTCTTATATTTTAGTAAATTATTTTTGCAAAAATAGTAATGGACTCCTTTTTGAGCATCATTGACTGTAAAGTCGTAGAATTCCACAACTCCATCTAAATCATTGTTTACAAGTAAATTATATTTCTTAAATACAGTTAATGTCTCTTGTGTCAAGGGATAATCATCATCCCTCCAATAGAACAGTTTACCATCCTTTTCAATAAATCGGGTTGGCATCTTAACCCCTTTTTGCCCAATTTTTGCACCGTCGGTATAAAGTATTTTATTATGGGAAGCAGAGATACTTACTGCCACTATTCCTTCATATAGTTTGTCTTCGACCCATTCACTGTTTCTGTCATCAGTTTCTTTTAAAACCATTTTATGCAATTTATCATAAACCCATACAGAAAAAACACTGTCATTGTTGTAGAGTCTACTAGTATTTGAAAAATCAAGAATCGCATTTTGTACAGCTTCTTTATTCCCTCCTTTTTGGGTTAAATTTTTTTTAAAAGTTCCGCAGCTACCTAATAATAAGAATAAGCTTAATAAAAACAAAGTGTTTAACTTCATATTAAATATTTTTATTGATTATCTTCTATCACTAGATGGATAACCTGTTGTATAATTAATTTTTTTAGGAAACCTACCACCATAATCAGGATGCGTAAGAAGGAAAAACTTCAAACTAGGATTAGCATCGAGAGCATTATCTCTTGACTCTCTATCTGGCAATGAGGGGACTAACCTATCAGAATCACTAATACCTACACCATTTGGATGAGTATGGAAAAAGCCTGTCAAGCTTGAAGTGAACTCTTTTACGGTACTTACAAATTCCCTAAATGCTCCAACACCATATGATTTTGTCTTTTTATAGCTATTGTCTTTATACCGACCTATCGTGATGTGTGTTGTGCTTTCTCCATCTTTAGAAAAATATGCGCCTCCTATTTCAGTTCCAACATAATCCGATAACTTTAAAGCAAATGATTCTACATCTTGCTCTGTAGGCTGTCCTTCTCCACCAACTTCAAAAGCATTATTTTCTGTTTTGAAGTTCTGACCATCTTTCAATATACCTTTTCCAATACCATCGACAGCAACCTTCGCCTTACCCCTTTCAGATTTTCTGACCAAAAAGCCCAAGAACCCTTCACCTTTCTTTTTGACATTACCGTTTTTATCGGTCTTGACTATTCTGTCTGGATCATCATTGGTTTCACCAACTTGGCTAACTTCACCCGTCTCTTTGTTCAAGGCAAAATCTGTCAATCCATCGGGATCAATTCTAAACATGGGGCTGTTCTGCACAAAATTGTAGGGCGTCAGTTCATACCTTCTTTCTGCAAGCGGATCAACAACCGTCCATCTTGCGATTGCAGGGTCAAAGGCTCTAAAACCAAAATCATAGGTCTCAAGCCCAAGCTCTCGCTGATGCTCTTTACCTTGGAAGGTCATGTAATTGTTCTCGCCCCCGCTAATGTTCGAGTTGTAACCTTGATGTTTTAACCCGAAAGGATAATAATTTTTCTCACTAAGGATTTCCGTAGATGGGTCAATTGTCCCGTCATTGTTGCTATCTTGGTAAGAGAGTCGAACGTTCCCTAAGTGATCTCTATACTGATAGACATACCTAAACTGCCCACCACCATCTTTATAT
>NZ_JBBEWR010000035.1:0-1639 GCF_037646345.1 Ascidiimonas aurantiaca
TCCGGAAAGGTAAGTACTTTTATTAAGATGCAAAAAGATAGTTTCCCTGGGAAGTTTAAAGAAATTAGTTAAGGGTTCTATGATCTTTTCCTGATCGAAGTTCTGTTGGCCGGATACTCCAAGGCACGTAATGAAAGTAAAAAAAAGTGTAATAGCAATTTTTTTCATAGGATAAAAATACGGCATAAGTAACTACAACATTGTTAAATATTTTTTAATTCAAACAGAGAATTTTGTTTTAATGTAAATAATTTAGCTTTTGATTAAAAAAAATTAGTGTATTTTCTTTTTTTTCTCTAAAAAAGCAAGAATTTTTCATAAAACAGTTTTTTATAAATGAACCTGATTGATACCCATTTATTTTGAAGATAAAAACATTTGGCTACAGCTTTGTTAAGTGTATTGAATGTAAAGAATTTATAGCAAAGTGTATTTTTTAGGGATTGGTGCCTCCGGATGATGATAGATTGAGAGTTTGTATTGAAGAATACAGGCTCCCGTCATTTCCCATGCCCTCGATAAATAATTTGATCTTCTCAATACCAACATTGGGTATGGTAAAAGAGGCTTCTCCTTTTTTATTGATGAGCACTTCGGGCAACCAGTATATTACCCCATATTCTTTGAATACCCGACTTTGATAACTTGTGTAAACAGGAGTATAGTATCTTTTATTTTGTTCAAAACCATTATTTACTTTATAAGTGAACAAAGTGTTTCTTGTATTATGATGCACAAAAGGTGAGTTTTCACGAGAGGTATATATTCTAATGATCCCTCCACGCCCTTTCATACCCTCTGCTAGCCCCATACTGGTAGTAGAATAAATACTATGTATTTTTGAAGTAGGAAGTCTGTATAATATGTGAGAACTGGGTATGGGAGTATCATTAATATATACTATGGGTATTGCACGTTTAATGCGATTAATGATAAGAACAGTGCCAAAACGAGGGGAAATCCTTACTTCAAAGCCTTCAGCTCTTATAAGATCTGATACAAGTGGATATAGGAAGGCTATGTTATCATCAACTTTTAAAATTCTGTTTCGGTATATTTTTGGGATAAAGTCATCGTTTTCCTCTTTTTTCTTTATATTTTCAGTGACTACTACTTCTTTCAATTCAATAAGATTACCCGGCAAAACATTTAGGGGTGTAAACTCTTTTTTTTCATAGCTCTCCACCATTTCATTATCATATAGATTGGTTTGATCCCAGGTTTTATATATTCGGTCTTTTTGGTTATGAATTTCTTCATTCACATACATATTGGGTTTTATAAGCTTACCATTTTTATCTACGATAGAAAAAGAAAGGGTTTCCCCGTTTTCTGCAAAGAAATCTTTTAACATAAATGTTTTATCGGTATCGGAAAGAACTATGTCCTGAGAGGTATGGTTTTGAGTACCATGCATCAAAAGTTTACTTTTAGAGCCTATAGAAGTATTGATTCCTCCTTTTAAAAGGAGCCCTCTTTCAAAAGTATATTTTTGTTCGGGCGATTGGGAAGTAATCACATTCCAGTCATATTTGCTCCAGCCTTGTGTTAGTAACAACAGGTCGAGCTCATAGATTTTTTTTTGGGTTACGTTCCTAAAATAATATACCGGGTTCTCAATAGTACCTTTTACGTAGGG
>NZ_JBBEWR010000036.1:0-1487 GCF_037646345.1 Ascidiimonas aurantiaca
CGATGGTCATAGGTGTACTGATAACAAAGTTCATTCAGCTCGGCAGTGCTCACCCCGTCACCCGTATCTACTTTGGGAGGCAGCACAAAACTCAGATTGCCGTAATCGTCATACACGTAATAGGTATCGTGCGCAATCTCATTGGCATAGGTACGTTTCAGCACCACCTGCCCCTGCGCATCGGTAAATACTTCGGTGGTATGGTCTCTGGTAGCTGTGCCGGGGTGGTTCTCATCCCGGGTAAGCTGTTTGTATAACTGCCCGGCAGGGTAATAGGTGCCGGGGGCTACCGACAAGGCAGGGGCCGTGGGATCATCATTGCTGAATACTACCTGAAAATGCCGTACTTCGGTGGCATGGTTTACCCCGTAAGCCATTTCTATCTCATGGCCGCTGCCCAGCTTCCAAACCTCTCCGGGAGCAGCCTGTTGTAAGGTTCGGTTCAGCGGGGAATTCTCTAAAAGGGTCTCGCTGTAAGGGTTGGCCTGAGCGGCCGCAGAGGGAAAATCTTCCGGATAGTGGCTCTTGTAAAAATTCTGGGTGGCCGTATGCATATCGCCGCTGCGATAGCTCCCCGCGGCCTGCAATGTATCGGGAACGGGCAGGTATGCTCTGGTCTGCCTACCAAAAGCATCATAGTACTTGTGGATCACCAGGTCGCCTCCCAAAGGCGATTGCTTGATGGCTACCTGCTGGGACGGGCGGCCCAGACCGTCAAAATACCCCGCCTGCTCGATCACATCGCTCTCAAAGGTAATCCCGGAAACACTGCTCATCGCACGCCGGTAGCTGCGCGTATATACATAGTTGCGGCTCTGGGTAAGACTGACGGGCTCATAGGGCTCTTGGGGACACCCGCTAAAGGGACCGCTCTGTAGCGGACACTGATCGGTGTTGTTGGTAATATACCCCGAAGGGGCCACACTGCGATATACACTTACTGACGGGTCCCCAAAACCGTCGCCATCGCTATCCTCATAAAAATACTGTGGCGGGATATTCGTGATATGTACATTGGTATCGTCCAGATCGCTCACGGGTAATACGTTTTGGGTATATCCGCTGCCGGGAGAGTTACACTGTAGCACACTGCTGATCGCAAAACCGTCACCATCGGCATCCAGATACCACTGAGGGGCCGGGTCTATGGTATAATTTACGGTGCGCACCCCACCCCAGCAACCGCTGGTATTGTTGCGGCTCCGAAGGTAATATACACTGCCGGTAGTCAGGGTGATGCTCCCGGTAAGGTGCAGGGTGGTACTGGTACCTGTGGCACTGCTCTGCCAGTACCACGTCTCTCCCGATGGGGCCGTACCCATTGTAAGTACGGTCGCCTCACAATTATTGGTCACGGTGGGGGCGGCCGGGGTAGCCGGTACGCTGTTCACACTGTAACTTACGGTTTGTGCCCCGCTCCAGCAGCCGGTGGTATTGTTACGTGCCCGAAGGTGGTAGGTGGTACCGGAGGTACGGGTTACGGTGGT
>NZ_JBBEWR010000037.1:0-1314 GCF_037646345.1 Ascidiimonas aurantiaca
TGTCCCGTCCTGAAATAAGTTGACACAAAATTGACTTATTTATGACATATTCAGAAGAATCAAGGAAGAAACGCACTCAACGCGATTACAATTTGGGCTTTAAATTGGCGGTAGTTGCACAGGTAGAAAAGGGTGAGATGACCTATAAACAAGCTCAAAGAGCTTATGGTATTCAAGGTAGGAGTACCGTTTTGGTTTGGTTACGAAAACACGGTACCTTAGACTGGAGCAAACCAATCCAATATCAAATGCCTAAATCGAAAGAAACTCCAGCACAAAAGATCAAGCGATTAGAGCGTGAACTCTCAGATGAAAAACTCAAAAATGAGATTCTCAATACCATGATTGATATCTCAGACAGGCAATATGGCACCGCGATCAGAAAAAAGTTTTTACCCAATCAATCCGATGCATCCAACAGCAAAGATCAATAAGTTTGTCACGTTGTTGTCGATTGTTTGGGATCAGTAGACAGGCGATCTATCAATCTCAAAAGCGATCACTGGCCCGTAGTAAGCAACTTAGTCGGGTTAAATATCTGGTACAACAAGTGCGTAAGGATATGCCTAGATTAGGTACTAGAAAACTATATTTTTTACTAAAACAAGAGTTGGATCGTCAAGGAATCAAAATAGGAAGAGATGCCCTATTTGATTACCTGCGCAGTGAATCGATGTTGATCAAACCAAAGAAAAACTATACAAAGACCACAGATTCTAAACATTGGCTTAGAAAATACCCTAATTTAATGAAAGATACCAGTCCTTCAAGACCTGAAGAGTTTTTTGTTAGCGATATCACTTATATTAAAAGTAGAGAAAGAACCCATTATCTATCATTGGTTACTGATGCTTATAGCAGAAGAATAATGGGCTACCACCTTAGTGATGATATGAGTGCAGAAAATGTAGTACAGGCCATCAAAATGGCAGCTCATAATAGAAAAACCACTAATGGCCTGATACATCATTCTGATAGGGGGTTACAGTATTGTTCTGCCATTTATCAGTCAGAATTAAAAAAACATCAGATAATTCCATCAATGACCGATGGGTATGATTGTTATCAAAATGCACTTGCTGAAAGAATCAATGGCATATTAAAAGGCGAGTTCTTGGTCAACACCTGTAATACAGGGAAAGAACTGAAAACATTAATTGAGCAATCTATAGAAACTTATAACAATAAAAGACCTCATTGGAGTCTTAATTTGAAAACACCTAACTTTATACATAACGAAAAGTCCTGTGAAGCTAGCTTCACAGGACTAAATTAAATCTTTAAAAACTGTCAACCTATTTTAGGACGACTCAC
>NZ_JBBEWR010000038.1:0-1219 GCF_037646345.1 Ascidiimonas aurantiaca
AGCCTTCCCTAAAAATAGGACAGCTTAAAATTAGAATTTTCTAACTTTAAATTTTAACTGTCACATGAAAAAAAGCAAGTTTACCGAGAGCCAGATCATCAAGGCACTGAAAGAGAACGAACAAGGAAGAAGTGTTGGAGACATCTCCCGCGAGATGGGCATCGACAAGAGCACTTTCTACTATTGGCGCAAGAAGTACGGCGGCATGGAGGTCGCCCATATGAAGCGATTGAAGGAACTGGAAGAGGAGAACCGCAAGCTCAAGCAGATGTATGCCGATGTGAGCCTTGATGTACAAATGCTCAAGGACGTACTGTCAAAAAAGTTCTAGGGCCTTCCGACAAGAAACACCGCGCCATGTACCTTCAAGAGTCCTACTCGGTAAGCATATCACGTTCGTGTCAAGTGCTGGAGTTTGCCCGTTCGATGTGGTACCACCATAGCAGGAAAGATGATACCGAAGTCATCGATGCATTGTCAAGGCTTGCAGAGGAACTGCCAACACGGGGCTTCGAGGTGTATTACAAGCGGCTTCGTCGCGAAGGCCATAAATGGAACAGGAAACGTGTACTCAGGGTCTACAGGAAGATGAACCTGAAGCTGAGAAGAAAGCACAAGAAACGTTTGCCGTCAAGGACAAAGACCCCATTAGAAGCACCATCCAGGCTCAATGAGGTATGGAGCATGGACTTTATGGCCGATGTGCTCAGCGATGGGAGAAAGGTCAGGGTGTTCAACGTTATGGACGATTGCAACCGTGAGGCACTGGCGATGGATGTTGGCCTGAACTACCCTGCAAAAAAGGTAGTGGAGACCCTGGGGCAACTGGAAGAGGAAATAGGACTTCCAAAGACGATACGTTGTGATAACGGCCCGGAGTTCATATCAAAGACTTTGGGTCAGTGGTGTAAAAAGAAAAGAATCGAACTCAGGTTCATTCAACCGGGAAAGCCCGTACAGAATGCATTTATGGAACGATTGAACAGACATTACAGAGAAGACGTTCTCGATGCGTATTGGTTCAACGACCTGCACCAGATAAGAACATTGACCTGCAAATGGATGGAGGATTACAATACCAGGCACCCGCACTCGGCATTGAACGATATGTCACCAAGGGAATACAAAGATCGTTTCGGGGAAGAATTCTTCCCCGAAACGGTCAACGATAAAGATATTTTTATGAATTTAGCATTGTCCTAAAAAGGGTAAGGCTTCA
>NZ_JBBEWR010000039.1:0-1126 GCF_037646345.1 Ascidiimonas aurantiaca
CTTTTAAGTCTGCCCCAAACTCCTCTAAACTTGTATTTTGAGCATAATCTGAAACGGCACCAGCTACCGCACTTGCATCACTGGCGACCTTTGCACCTGCGCCCTGACCAAAACCTCCTGAGGCCTGATCAGCCCTGTCAAGGTCACCGGCATAGTTGAACAGATCTATAGCTCCGTTGGCAACGCTAATACCTGCATTGCCCACAAATGTAGTTGCCTTGCCCAACCAGGATTTATTTTCATAGCTCATCCTTTGGAACTTATTAAGGGTAATCTCTAACCCTTCCAGTTCGTTGAACATGATAACCTTGTTCTCAGCAAAGGCATATGTGGCGTTGTGTACATAACTATCTGCCAACGGGTCAACACTTACAAATCTTCCAGTAGCGGGGTCGTGCATCCTGTACTTGAACTGCAACCAGTCCAGTCCAAGCTCGCCCTGACGCTCCTGATTCTGATAATCATACTTATGAAAATCACTTCCCACGGCTTCTACGAACCCGTTGAAGCCTTCCAATTTCATCCCAAAGGGGTAAAAATGTTCCTCCTTAACGATTTCCGTAGCGGGGTCTATAGTACCATTACCATCGGCATCACTGTACATTAAACGGATATTGTCCAACTGGTCAGTATAGTAGTACATGTACCCATAGCTCCCATCATTTTTGGGATAGACATAGCCATCCTCAATATTCCGGATGAACTCCAAAGTTCCATTCACGTACTGATATGGCCCCGCGTAATCCGTTACGGTAATGTTCCCGTTATCGTTGACGGTTTTCTGAACCTTGATACCGGCCGCGGAATATACATAGCTTATTGTACCATTATGCTGCGGATTGTTCACTGTAATGTTTGTCGGCATGTTCAAATGGTTCCACTGGGTACCCGTGATCCCTTTGTTGGTATCCGTTAAAAGGTTCCCGTTCGCATCGTAGGTAAACTCTACTGCCTGGTCGGTCCTGTCAATAAAACCATAGTTGTCATTGCCATCATCCTTTACCTTGAGCAACTTGTTTCCAGTGTCATAGTCATAGTCCAGCACATCCATATCGACATAGCTGCCGTTCTGCCAACCATTGCGGGTCAATGTCTTGATATTACCCATCTTGTCATAGGTAATACC
>NZ_JBBEWR010000040.1:0-1030 GCF_037646345.1 Ascidiimonas aurantiaca
GGGGCTTTATGACAGCCTGGGCATACAAATCGATAAAAAACTCTTTCTCGCCAAAAATGGCTACCTGAAAGGAAGCTTCCCCATAGATTCTACCTTTACCACAGGGCATTATTATATCAAGGCCTCTACCAACTGGATGAAAAACTTTAAGGAAGAAGATGCCTTTGTCCAGAAAATAACCATCCTCAACGAATCTCTGCTCCCTCCCAACAGCGATACCGTGACCCGATATGATGTACAGTTTCTACCCGAAGGAGGAAACTTTATTCAGGATACCCAAAATACCCTTGCGGTTAAGGTACTTAATAACCTCGGGCAGGGGGTAAAAATAAAAAAGGCCGTCATTAAAAATGACAGTGGACAGGTAATCACCGATTTCATTACCTCTCCTTACGGTCATGGTAAGTTTGATCTAACTCCCAAACCCAATACCCGGTATTATGCGACCATTACCTTTAATGACGAAAAAGAGAACACCTACCCCCTACCGTTACCGCAAGCAGAAGGCATTGCCATTAATATAGCTGATACCGGCAAAGAGGCAGATGATATGTTTGTTACCTTCCGTACCAATGCAGCTACCTATGCTAAAATAGAGAATAAACCTTTCCATCTCGTTATACACAGGGATGGGCTGGCCAGAAAGATCGATGTGGGATTTGAAAACGGAAAACTGGAAAGCTCTTATCTCATTGCTAAAGACCTCCTGCACAAAGGCATTAATATTTTTACCCTGCTTGATGAGAACGGTGCCCCGGTACTCGAAAGGCTCTTTTTTAATGCCCGCCCCATTACTTTTAAAGAAGTAGATATAGACATTGCTTCGGTAAACAAAGATACCCTCTGGCTTCTCGCAAAAATTCCCGGTACCTCAAAAACACTGCAAAACCTTAGTATTTCCATTCTACCCGAAACTACCATCTCCTATCAGCATCGCGATAATATATACAGTACCTTTCACCTGAAACCCTACGTAAAAGGTACTATTGAGAACCCGGTATATTATTTTAGGAACGTAACCCAAAAAAAA
>NZ_JBBEWR010000041.1:0-947 GCF_037646345.1 Ascidiimonas aurantiaca
CCTACCGGCAGGCAGGCTTGCAAAGTTAACCGCTAACCCACGCAACTCATAGCCAAACCGTTAGCAATAATTAAAACTCATTAACAATAGTTAACATAAAAGATAGCTAGTAATAGATAGGTTTGTATCTAAATTATAATATTTAAGTCATAACTAACGATTATACAAACCCGTTAACAATATTCAAAAACGTAATGCAAAAACTTAAATCACTCATTTTATTAATAAGTATCGTTTGTATTTCTTGTAGCCATAAACAGGATAAAAATTCAAACGCTAAGGTTCAAGACAATCAAATAGATTCTTACTTAAAAGAGTGTGAAGCCAATGGCTTTAATGGTGCACTGTTAATTGTCAAAAACGACAATATCATTCTCAACAAAGGTTACGGGTTAGCTAGTAAAAAGGATTCTATTCCAAATACACCTGAAACCGTTTTTGACATCTGTTCTGTAACTAAACAATTTACCGGAGCGGCTATTGTAAAACTTGAAGAAGAAGAAAAGTTAAAGGTAACGGATACTTTAGGTCAATATTTTAAAAACATTCCATCTGATAAAAGAGGAATAACCATTCATCAATTACTGACACATTCAGCAGGCTTCGGGCATGGTATTGGAGTTGGAGATTTCGACCATATGCCTCAAGACGTTTATTTTAAAGAATTGTTTGATACTGAGTTGCGTTTTAAGCCAGGAACAAGTTATTCCTATTCCAATTCAGGATATAGCGTGCTTGGACGAATAATTGAATTAGTATCAGGAAAGAATTATGAAGACTATCTTAAAGAAAAAATATTTGAACCAAGCGGAATGAAGCATACAGGTTATCTGTTACCCGAATGGGATAATAAATCGATTGCTAATGAGTATTTATACAATTGTAGCCTTCCCTAAAAATAGGACAGCTTAAAATTAGAATTTTCTAACTTTAAATTTTAACTGTCA
>NZ_JBBEWR010000042.1:0-893 GCF_037646345.1 Ascidiimonas aurantiaca
CCGCCATTGACGTTACAGGCTGCCATCACCGCAGAGGTGTTCTGTAGCCCGGCCGGCGCAGGTGAAGTTACCCTTACCGCCACAGGTGGATCAGGGAACTACCAGTATCGTATCATCGCTCCCGCTGCAGGAGCCTTCCAGGCTTCCAATGTATTTAGTGCCCTCACTGATGGCACCTATACCTTCGAGATCGAAGATACCACCTCTAACTGTACCGACACCGTGACCATTACACTCGATCCGCCGGCTCCTGTGAACTTCTCCCTCAGCGCTACCGATGTAAGCTGCTTTGGTGGAAATGACGGTACCATTACCGTTACCCTCAATGCTACCGATGATCCGCCATTCCTATACAGCCTTGACGGAGGGACCACCACACAAACCGATCCCTTTTTCTCAGGACTTGTGGCAGGACCCTATAACGTAACCGTTATATCTGCTAAAGGATGTGAAGATACTCTGTCTATTACCATAGGTGAACCCGCAGACCTTACCGCTACCGCCACTGCTACTATATTTACCTGTGATCCCGCCAATAATGCACAAAACGATGCCCAGATCACCGTTACTCCCACAGGAGGTACCGCTCCTTATCTGTTTAGTATTGACGGAGTCAACTTTATAGACAACGCAGGTGTATTTGATGTAAGTGCCGATGCCACCTATACCATCATCGTACAGGATGCTAACGGATGTACCTTCCCTGTGAACCAGATCGTTGATCCTATTCAAAGAATCGCTATAAATTCGATCACCCAGGTACAGGCTATTGACTGTACACAACCCGAAATCGTAGATATTATCGTTTCCGGAGGATCTGGTAACTACGAATATATCCTGTTGCCTTCGGGAACACCACAGGCATCCAATCAGTTTACCATCACAACCCCGGG
>NZ_JBBEWR010000043.1:0-817 GCF_037646345.1 Ascidiimonas aurantiaca
GCAACATTTGCACAAAACAAACTTTTTACTTACTTTTGACGTTAGTAACGTAAAACAAAAGTATGATTATTTCATTTGGCTCGAAAGAAACCGAAATGATTTGGAAAGGTATTCGAGTTAAAAAAATGCCGATTGAAATCCAGAACGTTGGACGTCGGAAATTGAGAATGCTGAACAACTCTCAGGATATTATGGATTTGAGGGTTCCGCCTTCCAACCGACTTGAAAAACTTTCTGGGAATTTAAAGGACTTTTACAGTATTCGGATTAACAAACAATGGCGAATCATTTTTAAATGGAATAGCGGAAACGCAAGCGAAGTGGAAATAATCGACTATCATTAAAAAAGAACAAAATGGAAAAGTTGGCAAATGTACATCCTGGCGAAGTTTTGAACTTTGAATTTCTTGAGCCACTCGAAATTTCGGCTTACCGACTTTCAAAGGATTTGAAAATACCGCAGACAAGAATTTCGGAAATTATTAAAGGAAGACGCAGAATAACGGCGGACACGGCTTTACGGTTGAGCAAATATTTTGGGAATTCAGCCAAATTTTGGCTCGGACTTCAAGATGATTACGATATCGAAGAAGAACGAAATGAAAAACAAGCTGAACTGGCTGAAATAAAAAAATATGAAAATAAAAACGTTGCCTAACAATGGCTATAAGTAACCTGCCCGTCCGGCAGGCGGGTTGCTCGTTCTCGCCTACTTTGGAAATTCCGCAGGAATTTCCAACTCTGTGTGTACCTGCCTACCGGCAGGCAGGCTTGCAAAGTTAACCGCTAACCCACGCAACTCATAGCCAAACCGTTA
>NZ_JBBEWR010000044.1:0-612 GCF_037646345.1 Ascidiimonas aurantiaca
TTAGCAATTCCGAGTGGATTCGGACGTAGTCGAATCCGCCGTAATTGCGGTTATACATTGTTACCTGCTGTACTTTTATTTTTCCAGTTTTCAAATGTCATTTCAAATTTTATCTCTCCTTTTCCGTGAGTTCCAATTTCATTCCATCCCGATTTTCTATAAAAAGTTTCGGCTCTTGTGTTTGGTTCAGTTCCCAACCATAGATTTTTAGAAGTTTGGTTAAAATACCAATTCAACATCAGGTCGTGTAATTGCCTTCCAATTCCTTGTTTGTCATAGTTCGGGTGTACAAATAAAGCCCAAACATTATTTTCTTTTAAGTCTGCTATTGAAAATCCAACAACTTGATTGTTAACTTCACAAACCCATCCTTTTCCTCTTTTTGTAATAAATTCCAAACAATCAGCATCAGTTACTAATTCAGGATTTGACAGAGTATTTTCGGTCACAGAGTTTCTTACTATTTGAATCTGTTTTATGTCGGCTTTATTTGCTTCTCTAAAAGTCATTTTTATTTAAATCTCAATCTTCAACTATGCGCTTTGTCCGTATTGCAGGTAACGGTTTGGCTATGAGTTGCGTGGGTTAGCGGTTAACTTTGCAAGCCTGCCT
>NZ_JBBEWR010000045.1:0-530 GCF_037646345.1 Ascidiimonas aurantiaca
ACGTTCCCTAAGTGATCTCTATACTGATAGACATACCTAAACTGCCCACCACCATCTTTATATACATAACCTTCGGACGTATTAAAAAACTGTAACTGGCCGTTCTCATATATATAATTACCTGTGTAATCTGTAGTGGTAGTGTTCCCACTTTCGGTAACGGTCTTGCGAAGCTTGCTGCCGGAAGCATCATAGGTATATTGAATATTCCCATTAGCAAAACTTACCTGGGTAGGTAAACTGAGATGGTTATAGGTGATATTCGTAATCCCCTTATTATCATCCCGGGTCATGTTGCCATTGCCATCATAAAAGTACTCGGTCGTGGCCTCGGCTCCGTCTTTAAAACCGGTCACTGCACTGGCCCCTATGGCATCATCTACGGCCTGTAACTGGTTGCCCTGATAACTATAGGTAAGATCATCCATCAATCCAAAACTCGAAGCACTTACATCCCGATGGCCGTTCCTTGTCAGCCGGGTAATATTGCCCATCTGGTCATATTGCACTAAGCCCAGGCTATAATTGGG